>JBNKYV010000078.1:0-5877 GCA_050301075.1 Gammaproteobacteria bacterium | reverse complement strand
GAGCGCTCGATGTCGATGGCCATGCATCTGTATATACCATTGTGGACAACACCCACGACACATTGCTGATAGAAACATACGACGACCTGTTAAATCTGTGTACAGAAAACGGACAGTTAACAACCTGCTCTTCGTCTAACTCTGCAAACTTTTCCTATCTGGGTACATACCTTGGCAGTGGCACAGACCTCAAGTGGATTCAAACGGGCCGTTTTCTCCCCAAAGGTATCGATAAGGGAGATATGTTTGGATACAGTTTGGACTTAAGCTATGACTTAAAAACAGTCCCAACAACAATCAACGAAACCAGCAATACAGCCAATGTTCTGGATATCAGTAGCACTGTCGCCATTGGCTCGCCAACACTCGACTTTTCATACACTTACCAAGTTAAAGTCTTAGATAAAGATGGAAAGGTTGTACTAGACGACGGCAAGGAAAAACTTGAAGACATCCCAGTCACTATTGCAAACCGTGGTGGAGCTTATATCTTTTCGCGCGTGGAACGATCCAAATGGATCAACCAGCTCGACCTTAAAGCAAGCGACACACAAAATAACGAACAGTTTGGTTATGCCATCGCAATGGATAAAGAGAATGATGAGATAACTCGCATCCTAGCAGGAATTCCGCTGGCCAATGATGGCAACTTTAATGCTGGTGCCGCTTACGTCATCAAAGTTGATACCAAAGATACCGATGGAGACAAAATTTTTGACGACTTTGATAACTGCATCAATGTATACAACCCAGACCAAACAAACACAGACAAACACGCACCCGCACCGCATATAAGCGATGCGAATGGTGACGCCTGTGACGACGATGATGATGGTGATGGTTACAACGACAATGTAGACCTTTTCCCACTAAACTGGGGAGAGCATGCAAACATAGATGGCGACCGTTGGGGGGATAACGAGGACCCTGACGATGACAATGATGGGCTTACCGACGAGTATGAACGCGCCAACGGATTGAATGAATACGATCCCAGAGATGCCAATTCCGACTACGACGGCGATGGCCTAACAGCTTTGCAAGAACAGAGTCTAGGCTCATCAGCCGTTAATGCAGACACTGATGGCGATGGCTATACGGACGATATTGAATTTTACTACGGTACACTCCTGTATAGCAGCCTAGCCACAAACACACCGAGAACGCGCATCAACCGTAGTCCAATGCAGCCAACTGTAGTGCCGGTAGCAAATATTGAAGACACAAATGTAGTCTATGTATTTGATGCAAACCCATTCCAAAAACGGGTACTTAAAAATATTGGTTCTGGCACAGAACCAGAGTACGTTCTAAACACAAAAGAGGACTATCTTACAGAAGCCGAATGGGAAATTAGTGACAGCGAAAACTTTGCAAATATCGTCTTTCGCAACTCGCTTACGGGAGCGGAAAGCGCGGTAGACGAGAAGATTGTTCGTAAAATGCCGATTCCTCCTGGTTTGCTAAAACCAGACACGACTTACTGGGTACGCACCCGCCATAAAGGAGTGGAAGGCGAATGGTCCTTTTGGTCTGAACCAGAAACATTCTTTATTGTTAATGCCATCCAAAGCGATGCTGATGGCAATGGCGTCAATGATATAACCAGTCTATATGACTTGGACACACACAAAGATTCGTTAGGCTACGGCATTGATGATCGCTATGAAAGCAACATCCCATTCGACATCAATAAAGATGGTGAAGCCCCTAGTATAGATGACCTGAAAGTACGATCACTATACGTGGAAGGAAGCGGCAAACTAATTGGTGTATCGACGAGTAAAGGCACAATCAGAGAGCTAACAAGCCACACTAGGGACTCATTAATTCCAGAGAACAAATACCCTAGCGCGGCCCTTCCTTACGGGCTACTAAGCTTCCGTATTGAAGAACTAGAAGCGAATGAGAAAAGACCTGCGGTAGTAAACGTGTTCTTTTACATGCCTGAAGATCTCAGCGCGAACACATTCTGGGCCAAGTGGGACGCATCAAAAGAGCAAATCATCCCTCTAGATGATGCATCGACTGTTAATAAAGACAGAGTCACACTCACTGTCGCCGACGGCGGCAAGGGTGATGCAGATGGCAGCGTGAATGGCGTTATTGTCTTAACTAGTGCAGCAGTCACTTCGCAAGGAAGCCAAGCCAGTGCAGATAGCGGCGGCGGCCCTCTCTCGCCATATATTCTGGCAGGCCTATTTGGCTTATTGGCGTTGAGGCGCCTGCCTCGCCACTAACCAATTTCCCCCTGCTGGATAGGAATGAGCGTCCAGCAGGCGGGAAATACATGCCATTACTTTCACCATTTCCCCGGGGGGCGTAAAATATTCCCCCTATCACTTATTTGAGCAGTTCACGAAATCCTATGTCGCATTCACCTCGTAAAGTTGGCCTTGTTAGCCTTGGCTGTCCTAAAGCACTGGTTGATTCCGAGCAAATCATTACTCAATTACGTGCAGAGGGGTATGAGATCTCTGGCCAGTATGACGATGCCGACTTGGTTGTTGTGAACACCTGCGGCTTCATTGATTCTGCGGTAGAAGAATCTCTGGATGCGATTGGCGAAGCGCTGACTGAAAATGGCAAAGTCATCGTGACTGGCTGTTTGGGCGCAAAAGGGAATGTGGTGCTGGATAATCATCCTCAAGTGCTTGCCGTAACAGGTCCGCACGCCAAAGAAGAGGTGATGCAAAAAATTCATGAGCACCTACCGCCACAGCATGATCCACTCACCAGCCTGATTCCACCTCAAGGCTTGAAACTAACCCCTCAGCATTACGCTTATCTGAAAATTTCAGAGGGCTGTAACCATCGTTGTACCTTTTGCATTATCCCGGCGCTACGTGGTGACTTGGTCAGCCGCCCTGTGGGCGAAGTACTGCAAGAGGCAGACAATCTGGTTAAATCCGGCGTAAAAGAGCTGCTGGTTATCTCGCAAGACACCAGCGCCTATGGCGTAGATGTGAAATACAAAACAGACTTCTGGGGCGGCCGCCCGGTAAAAACCCGCATGACAGAACTAGCCGCAGCGTTGGGCGACCTTGGTGCATGGGTACGTCTACATTACGTTTACCCTTACCCTCATGTGGATGAAGTCATTCCATTGATGGCGGAAGGAAAAATCCTCCCCTATCTGGATATTCCTCTGCAACATGCCAGCCCGAAAATACTTAAAGCAATGAAGCGCCCAGGCAATATCGAAGGCACACTGGAGCGCATCAAACGCTGGCGCGAGATCTGCCCGGATATTACCCTGCGCAGCACATTTATTGTTGGTTTTCCTGGGGAAACCGAAGAAGATTTCGAGCAGCTACTGGAATTCCTCGATGAAGCCCAGCTGGACCGCGTCGGTGCGTTTACCTATTCCGATGTAGATGGTGCCAAAGCAAACAAGCTGCCAAATCAAGTAGATGAGGACGAAAAGCAAGAACGCCTTGAGCGCTTCATGCATCTGCAAGCAGATATCAGCGCAGAAAAACTTGAAAAGAAAATCGGTCAAACCATTGAAGTGCTGGTGGATTACAGCGATGAAGAACAAACTGTCGCCCGCAGTAAAGCTGATGCCCCAGAGATCGATGGCAATGTCATCATCGAAGGTGATACCGGCTTAAAACCCGGCGACTTTGCCAAAGTAACCGTTACCGCCTCTGACGAACACGATTTATGGGGCACATTGGTGAGCAAATAGTTGTTGTATGCTTTAATAGGAACGGATATCCAAGAGAAGTCACAACAGACCAATGAGTTTAAGACATCGCAGTAAATTTCACACCAGAAACTGGGTTGCCGCTGTTTTTGTGCTATTTGGCATTAATGCTCATGCAGCCTGCGATGATCCCCCAGCCCCTAATGTGAACTGGAAGGGGTGCGATAAAAAAGGCATTGATCTTCGTGGCGCAGACTTAAGCAATGCCATTTTTGATAGAGCCGATCTTTCTGGCAGCAATCTCAGCGGCGCCGATTTACGTAACGCGTACTTTAATCGCGCAAATCTGAGCAACGCCGATCTCAGCAAAGCCAAACTCATAGATGCAAACTTTGTCGCGGCTAATCTTCAAGGCGCAAACCTGACACGCATTCTTGGCAAAGGCGCCAGCTTTGATCGAGCCAATCTCAACAAGGCGGTACTGAATAACGCCAACCTGAACAAAAGCCACATGTATGATGCAAAGCTGGTTCAAGCATCACTCAAGGGCGCGCGCATGGTAGAAGCCAATCTCGAACAGGCAAAGCTTGATCAAGCAGACTTAAGCCAAACAGATCTTACAGAGGCTTCACTCAAGCGTACCAGTCTTGAAGAAACCAACTTCAGCAATGCCACACTCGTCTATACCCGTTTTGATCAAGCCTATATGGTCATGACAAACTTAAGCAATGCAGACCTCAGCCGCGCCAATCTCGCAGGCGCAGAAGTGATTGATATTGTGACCGATGGCGCCAAACTGGATTACACTACCTGGCACAATCGTAAACGCTGTCGCTCCGGCTCTGTGGGCACATGCAAATAAAATCAAACTAAATTAAACGTACGCATATTACGCGTACAAAAATAGCTCTGAGGGAGGAAATCAAATGAGCGAAGCTTCTCCACTGATTGAAGCACAGGAAAAATTTATTGCCGCAGTATCACAAGGCAGCGTAAAAACAGAAACCGTTGCCCTTGCCGATGCACTTGGCCGCACAGTGCAAACAGCCATCACTGCGCAAGAAGACTCCCCTGCCTACCATCGCGCTATTGTTGAAGGTTTTATTGTTCACACGGCAGAGACACAAGGCGCATCTGAAGAGAGTCCTATCAGCTTTAAAATCGTCGGTACCGTTGAGCCCGGTGATGCAGAATGCCCAAGCTTTAATAACGGTGAGGCAATTGAAGTCACAACGGGCGCAATCGTTGCGGATGGCCCTGTTTCAATTGTTCGTATGTGGGAAGCCAAACGTGATGGCGATTCATTTACCATTACACGCCCATTCCCTCCACGCTTTTTCATTGAAGACCAGGGCTGTGACTTCGCCAACGGCAGCGCCATTATCGAAGCGGGTACAGTGCTGGATGCAAGCCACATCGGCACACTGGCAAGCCTGGGCATAACCCGTGTTGAAGTTAGCGCACCTGTCACGGCAACCGTGTTTGCCTGTGGCGATGAAGTGATTCCTCATGATGGTGAATTTCGTCCCGGCCTGATTCGTGACTGCAACAGCCCAATGCTGGCCGCAGCCGTTACCGCTGCCGGCGGTGTTGCAAAACAGGGCGGCATCATGAGTGATGATTTTGATGCCGTGGTATCAACGGTAAAAGAGGCTTTAAACACTTCAGACATGATCGTTATCTCCGGCGGCACCGCTGTTGGTGGCCGTGACTTTATATCAGATCTGCTGCGAGAAGTCGGTGAACTGATTATTGATGGCGTTCCGATGAGATCTGGCCGCCCCCTCATTATGGGCATGGCTGATGGAAAACCACTGATCTGCGTTGCGGGCCATCCGCCTGAAGCGTTACGCGGTTTCCGCCTGTTTGGCACGCCAGCATTGGGCAAACTGTTAGGGCAGAACGTTGAACTGCCAGAAGACGCTCAGTAATCCCTTAATTTCAAACACATAGACTACACATCGCTGTAGTCACTCACCTGCATCACGCGCAGGCCTTCTCATGGAGGCTTGCGCGTTTTTTTGTTAAAATGCACCTTACTTAAAGAGTTATTGAATTAGCTCAAAAAGGGATCACTCTCCCTGCATGGATTGCATAAACAGTAGTAACAAGTATAAGTGCCCATGCATAACTATAAATATCTACTCTCATTGATTCCATTTATCCTGGCTCTGCTTTCCGGCTGCCAAGATTCAGACGACGCCCCTGCACCCGTTAGCGACGCGGAT
>JBNKYV010000077.1:0-17522 GCA_050301075.1 Gammaproteobacteria bacterium | reverse complement strand
CTGATTACGGTGCTTTCATCGACCTAGGTGGCATCGATGGCCTGTTGCACATCACCGACATGGCATGGCGTCGTGTTCGTCAACCTTCTGAAATCGTGAATGTTGGTGACGAAATAGAAGTTAAAGTACTGAAATTCGACAAAGAGCGTCATCGCGTTTCTTTGGGTCTGAAACAAATGGGTGAAGATCCATGGGAAGATATCTCTCGTCGTTACCCAGTTGGCGCGCGTCTGTTCGGTAAAGTAACAAACATCGCTGACTACGGTTGTTTCGTAGAAATCGAGAATGGTGTTGAAGGTCTGGTTCACGTTTCTGAAATGGATTGGACTAACAAAAACATCCACCCATCTAAAGTTGTTCACGTGGGTCAAGAAACTGAAGTAATGGTTCTTGATATCGATGAAGAGCGTCGTCGTATTTCTCTGGGTATGAAGCAGTGTCAAGCTAACCCATGGGAAGCGTTTGCAGCGACTCACAACAAAGGTGACAAGATCGCTGGTACTATCAAGTCAATCACTGACTTTGGTGTATTCGTAGGTCTGGACGGTGGTATCGACGGCCTGCTGCACTTGTCTGACCTGTCTTGGAACGAGACTGGTGAAGACGCTGTACGCGAGTACAAGAAAGGTGATGAAGTTGAGGCTGTTATCCTGGCGATCGATCCAGAGCGTGAGCGCATCTCTCTGGGTGTTAAACAGCTGGATCAAGATCCTTTCTCAATGTTCGTTGCAGAGCACGCCAAAGGCACAATTGTTAAAGGTGAGCTGATTGAGGTCGATGCTAAGATGGCAGTGGTTCGTTTGGCAGAGAATGTTGAGGGTCATCTGCGTGCGTCCGAGTTGTCTCGTGATCACGTGGAAGATGCTCGCTCAGTACTGAATGTTGGTGATGCTATCGAAGCCAAGTTTATCGGCGTAGATCGTAAGAACCGTACAATCATGCTGTCGATCAAGGCGAAAGATAGTGATGAGGAAGCAGCTGCAATCCAAGAGTACAAAGGTACTTCTGGTTCAGCCACTACTCTGGGCGACCTTCTGAAAGAGCAGATGGAAACTCAAGGCTAATCTAGCCGTCTCTAAACCATCCCGGAAGGGTTCTTCCGGGATGGTTCCTTCAAAGCTGTTGCCAAACAGCCAGATTTGCGTCAATATCTAATCTTAACAGGGGCTTATGTGCCTCTAACCGTGCAGGGGGATTATGAAAAATGACAAAGTCTGAATTAATCGACTTGTTGGCACAGCGTCAGAAACACCTCACTTACAAAGACGTCGAATTCGCCGTTAAGACAATGATTGAGCAGATGGCTCAAAATCTGTCGACGGGTGAGCGTATAGAAATACGCGGATTTGGCAGCTTTTCTCTTCATTTTCGGCCGCCGCGTATGGGGCGAAATCCAAAAACGGGTGAATCTGTTCCGCTCGAGGGTAAATATGTACCTCATTTTAAGCCGGGCAAAGAGTTACGTGAACGAGTAAATGAAAGTATTGATAGGGTTGAAATCACAGAAATTTGACCAAACTACTGGCCAGAGGGGCTCTCTTGGGGAGGGGAGACATGTTTAAGGTTGTAGGGATTATATTGCTGCTGGTCATTCTGGCGGTGGGTGTTAGCTTTTCCAGTATGAATTTGGCGCCTGTTTCTATTCATTACTATTTTGGTAGTCAGGATATGCCATTAGTATTGGCGTTGATCATCGCGTTGGCTGCGGGTGTTATCATTGGTGCCCTGGGAACATTAAGTGCATTGTTGAAGCAGAAGCGGCAGATTTCCAAATTGAATAGACAGATTAAATCGAAAGATGGTGAGTTGGCCCATTTGAGGGCTGTGCCTGTTGTTAAAGAAGGGGTCTGATGTACCTGGAACTTCTTTGGTTGTTGCTGCCTATTGCAGCGGCTTCCGGTTACTACATTGCTAAAAGAGAGTTTGGCCGCAGTCGCATAATTTCGTCATATGATTTGCCTCAGGATTATTACAAGGGGCTTAATTACATATTAAACGAGCAGCCTGATAAGGCTATCGATATCTTTCTAAAACTGTCCGAGCATGATTCTACTTCGTTAGAGCTGCATTTATCTCTCGGTAGCCTGTTTCGTAAGCGCGGTGAGGTTGACCGTGCTATTCGTCTTCACCAAAGCCTGCTTAACCACCCCTCAGTTGGTAGTGATCTGTACAAACAGACACTGCAGGAATTGTCTTGGGACTACATGAGTGCGGGCCTGTTGGACCGGGCAGAAAAGCTTTGCCTGGAATTGCTTGATGTTGATAATGATAATTTGGCAGCGTTACGATTGCTGCGGGAATTGTATCAGCAGGAGAAAGAGTGGTTCCGGGCGATAGAGATCACTCGTCGCATTGCTAATTGCTCCAGTGACTCTATGTCTGAAGTAATCGCTCATTATTACTGTGAGCTGGCAGATGAGGCGCGCGGCAAGTCAGATTTGGCTCATGCCGCTCGCATGATCGAAAAGTCTCTTGCTGAAGATCCTAAATGCGCGCGCGCCATAATGGCTAAGGCGGAGATGGAACGCCAGAACGGTGATTACGAGCTAGCTATTAACAGCTATGAATTGCTTGAGCAGCGTGCGCCACAATATCTGTCCGATGTTTTAAACTTACAGGCAATTTGTTATCAGGCGTTAGGGCGTAAATCTCAGTTTGTCGGCTATCTGCGAGGCATTTTGACCAAGCACCATTCAGTTGAGTTGGTATTAACAGCAACACGTATGCTGCGAGACCTTGAGGGTGAAACGGTTGCTGCGGGCTATTTAGGAAAAGCCGTAGCTGACAGGCCATCTCTTCGCGGCATTCAGTATCTGCTTGAGTTTGAAGAGGCGGGTAGTGCAAATCAACACCTTCAAGCGGCAAAGTCTGCTCTGGACAAATTGTTACTGAACAAACCAGTTTATCGCTGTTGTGGTTGTGGTTTCACGGGTAAAGAGATGCACTGGTGTTGCCCTAGCTGCAAGCGGTGGTCTAGCATTCAGCCGATCCAAGAATTCCAATGGGGAGCAAGTATTTGAAGTACAAGAGTGACAATAAGAAGATTATTGTGGCGATGGATTATTCCAATGCATCTGCGGCACTGGAGATGGTCGATCAGCTGGATTCTTCGCGTTGTAGATTGAAGGTTGGGAAAGAGCTGTTTACGTACGAAGGCCCTGCGATTGTGAGAGCCTTGCATGATAAAGGCTTTGAGGTGTTCTTGGATCTTAAATTCCATGATATCCCCAATACTACTGCGGCGGCTTGTGCAGCGGCAGCTGATTTGGGCGTGTGGATGGTTAATGTACATGCATCAGGCGGGCGCCGTATGATGGAGGCTGCGGCCAAGGCTGTTGAATCCAGTGAGACCATTTTGATTGGGGTAACAGTTTTGACCAGCATGGAGCAAAGCGACCTGAATGAAATCGGTATCATCGATTCCCCTGCAGATATGGTGTCTCGTTTGGCAAATTTGGCGCATGAGTCTGGCTTGGATGGCTTGGTCTGTTCTGCGCATGAGGCTTCTACAATGCGTCAGGCTTACGGTGATGATTTTTGTCTAGTGACGCCAGGGGTGCGTCCGGCAGGGGCCGACAAGGGCGACCAGCGCCGTACTATGACGCCTGCCGAGGCGATTGTAGCCGGATCAAGTTATCTCGTTGTAGGGCGTCCGATTACCCAGGCAGCTTCGCCTGCTGAGGCGTTTGAGGCAATTTATACAGAGGTTGCTTCTGCCTCGTAACCTTGACTGAGAGGCTCCTATTCGGCATTCTGTGGCTGCTAATTCAGCAAATTATGGTCATGTAGAAATAGGAGTAAAAAGTCATGATGAAGCACATACTGTTAGCGGTAGCTTTGATGTTTGGTATGTTGAGCGCTCATGCAGCGAGCACTGTTGATATTAATTCAGCGGATGCTAAAACAATTGCTGCTGAACTTAAGGGGATCGGCCCCAAAAAAGCTCAGGCGATTGTTCAATATCGTGAAGAACACGGTGGGTTTAAGAGCGTTGATGAGTTAATTAACGTTTCTGGTATTGGTGAAAAGACATTAATTAAGATAAGAGATTACGTTGTTATTCCTGAACAAGAAAACGTATCTGAATAACAAAAAGTAATGTTTAAAGGCGCCATGCGTTTGCGTGGCGCTTTTTTTATGGGTGGAAAAATAATAATGATTATACAACCGGTTATTCTTTGCGGCGGCTCAGGGACGCGTTTGTGGCCGCTATCGCGTGAATATTATCCCAAGCAATTGCTTGCCCTTTGTGGGGATCACAGTCTACTGCAAGAGACAGTGCTTAGGCTTGATGGTGTCGAAGGTGAAGCGCGTGAAATCGGCTTGGCAAATCCGCTCGTTATTTCAAATGAAGCTCATCGTTTTCTTGTTGCGGAACAACTTAGAGAGCTGAATGTTCATGCGGATAAAATTATTCTAGAGCCGGTAGGCCGAAATACAGCACCAGCATTGAGTCTTGCGGCGCTAGCGGCGGTGGAAAAGGGGGAAGACCCTTTATTGCTGGTAATGCCGGCAGATCACATTATTAAAGATAAAAGTTCTTTTCACGCTGCATTGCGCTGTGGTGCCGCGCTGGCGGATAAAGATTGGCTTGTTACATTTGGTGTTGTTCCTACTGCGCCTGAGACGGGCTATGGCTATATCAAAAAAGGGCAGGCGATCGATGATGGTGGCGCTAGCCAGATTGCGCAGTTTGTAGAGAAGCCTGATGCTGATACTGCCACGTCCTATCTCGACTCTGGCGAGTATTTGTGGAATAGCGGTATGTTTATGATGAAAGCCTCGGTATGGTTGAAGGCGACATCGCAATACTGCTCAGGTATTGCAGATTCAGTTAAAGATGCCTACGACAACGGTAAAGAGGATTCTGATTTTTATCGCGTGGATAAAGCTGCGTTTGAAGCTTGTGTGAGTGACTCTATCGACTACGCCGTAATGGAAAGAATTGTTGCGGGCGAGTCGGGTTCAGAGCTAAAGGGCGCCGTGGTGCCTTTGGATGCTGAGTGGTCAGATGTTGGTGCGTGGGACAGCCTTTGGGCGGTGAGTGATCATGACGAGAAGGGTAACGTGATCAAAGGTGATGTGCATAGCTATAACACTAAAAATAGCTTGTTGATGTCGTCTCACCGTTTGGTTGCCGCTGCAGGGCTTGAAGATATTATTGTTGTCGAAACGGCTGATGCAGTTATGGTGGCCGCAAAAGATCACGCTCAGGATGTAAAAAAACTGGTTGAAAGTGTTAAAGCGAGCGGTTTGACGCAGCACCAGACTCACCGCAAGGTGTTTCGCCCCTGGGGATGTTACGAGTCCATTGATAACGGTGAGCGTTTTCAGGTGAAACGCATTACTGTTGCACCTAAATCTTCGCTTTCCCTGCAGATGCACCATCACCGCGCTGAGCATTGGATTGTGGTGAAGGGGACGGCCAAGGTGACACGCGGTGAGGAAGTGATTCTGGTTAGCGAAAACGAATCGACGTATATCCCATTAGGGGTTAAACATCGCCTTGAAAACCCAGGTTCGATTCCTCTTGAATTGATTGAAGTGCAGTCCGGAAGTTATTTAGGTGAAGATGACATCGTTCGATTTGATGATGTGTATGGTCGCGTAGAATAGCTTTTCTGTTTGGCTAAATCGCAAGTCATTAAACACCGTTCCTGTTTTGCTGGAACGGTGTTTTTTTATGGGGAAAGCAATAGTGAGTACTCTTTGATAATCCTGCCGTTATCGCTACGTATATCGAGAATAAAGTCCAGTAATGGCTCTCTGATATTCACTACAGATGTGATGGTAATGTGCGATGCATCCTCGTTTGCAATAACCTTAAACCTAAGTGTGTCTAACAGGGGATGAAGAATAAATCCTGCCTCCTCAAAACGCTGATCATTTGCCAGCACCACATTCAGCATCTGTAATTCTTCGCTTGTTCCTGATATCGGAATAATCGCTTTTAGAGGTTCGTTTAGTTTCGAATGTACCGAGATTTCGCCTATCTCCAACCCGTGAGTAACAGTGCTAAAGGCAATGAGTGCGATCGTTGCAAATGAAAATAAGAGCTTGTTTAGCGGGGATTTCATCCCTGTATTTTGCATGATTCTAGCCTTGATATTTGGGGTGGATTTTATAGATACCTTAGCTTAACTATAGTCCGAATTGATGGATTTTTTAGTAGTAGAGAGCGTAGGTCGGTTATTGAGCCCAATAAGGTAAATGTAACCTTGAGAATATGTGCGAATTGGCTATAAATAAATTGTATGCAGAATAAAAAGTCACTAACCCTCCCTTTAGATGTTTCACTACGAGTAGTGTTCAAGTTAGTAATCGTTAATACATTCAAGAGGTAAATACGATGCAAATACCTGTTCAAGTTACTTTTCGCCATATGGATAAGTCAGAGGCGCTGGAGGCGGAGATTGTTAGAAAAGCCATGGAACTGGATAAGGTACATGATCGTGTAACGAGCTGTCGTGTGGTGGTCGAATGTCAGCATAATCACAAGCGACACGGGAATATTTTTCATATTGGCGTTGATTTACGCGTGCCAGGAAAAGAGTTGGTGGTAAGCCGCGATTCTAAAAAGGGTGCAGCGCATGAGGATGCCTATGTAGCGGTCAGAGACGCGTTTGATAATATTCGTCGCCAACTTGAGGAATTTGCCCGCCGCCAACGCGGCGAAGAGAAATTTCACGAGGAGCCCCCCAGTGGCCACATTATTGAGCTAGATGAATCAGGCACCTATGGTAGGATCGGCACTTTGGATAAACGTGAAATCTATTTTCATCGTAACAGTTTGGTTAATGCCAATTTTGATGAGCTTCAGGTTGGTCATGAAGTGCGTTTTTCAGAATCTATGGGGGATGAGGGGCCTCAGGCGAGCGCTGTACATGTGACGGGGCGTTACCAGGTACTGAGTTGATATAATTTCAATGATTCCCGATGCCAGATGTCCCAGGTGTCGGGAGTTCCTTTCGGGATTGAACAGGGAGCGTCCAGGATAGATGCTAACGTTACTTGCCAAGCTGTTAAAAGCTTTAAATGGGGAAGGCAGTCCAGCGCAAGTCAGCGCTGGCTTTACGTTTGGGATGATGGTTGGCTTGGTTCCATTGTGGAGTTTTAGCAATCTGTTCATTTTGTTTCTTGTCTGTATTCTTCGCGTTAACGTAACAGGCTTTTTGCTCTTCTTTGGTGTTTTCTCCGGTTTTGCTTATCTGGTTGATCCAATGATGGAACAGTTGGGAGCATCCCTATTGCAGTCTTTGGCATTAGTGGGTTTCTGGAGTCAGTTGTACGGCAGTGAGTTGATGCGTTTGACGCACTTTAATAACACGCTGGTGCTTGGGGCAATGGTCATCAGCTATGTATTAGCTGTTCCGTTTTACTTCGGTTCAAATTTTCTAGTCAGTAAATACCGGGACCACGTTTTATCTTGGGTACGCAAATCAAAATTGATGACGCTACTTAAGGCCAGCAAGTTTTACCGAATCTATCAAGGATTGTATGGAGGGGCGGCTTAATGTTAAAGCTAATTCGCCCTGCGGGATTTGTAGCGTTTGTCATCATTGCGTTGCTGCTGCTTCTATTTTGGTTTTTCGCTGCAGGTTGGATAGTAAAGACGGCAGTTGAAGAGGGTGGAAGTCGCGTATTGGGGGCAAAAGTGGAACTTGATGAGGCTGCGGTCAGTTTCAGCCCATTTGGGGTCACGCTTAATCAGCTCCAGTTAACCAACCCAGATAATCCTATGGAGAATATGTTTCAGGCAAAACAGCTGCGCGCGACTGTTTCGTTGCCTGAGTTGTTGATGGGGAATGTGGTCGTTGATGAGTTGAGTGGGCAGGGTGTTCAGTTCGCTGTTGCTCGGCATACTTCGGGGGCTTTGGAAAAACGTGTTGAAGCTGAGCCTCCTAAGGAGACGAGCACTGAATTTGATATGCCTTCCATGGGGAGTATGCCCAGTGCAGATGAGGTGTTGGAACGAGAACCGCTAACCACACTTACCCTGTCCGATGCTTTTAGCGGTGATTTAGAACGCCACAAAACAGCAGTAGATACTGCGGTAGATGGATTACCAGATGATGCGCGTTTACAGCAGTACAAGACACGTATCGCCGCCATAAAGAACGAAAAAATTAATTCGCTGGATGACCTGAATAAACAAAAACAGGCGCTGGATGAGATCAAGCAGTCCATAAGACTGGATAAACAGGCATTGGATGATGCAAAAGAGGCTATTGCTCAAGCCAAATTGCAACTTGGTGACGGTTTGTCGAAGCTGAAAACTGCGCCGGGAGATGATTGGGACAAGATTAAATCCAAATACAGTTTCAGCCCAGAGAATTTAGCAAATTTTAGCCGGTTGTTGTTTGGAGATAAGGTTGGTTATTGGGTGGAAAGCATACAGCCCTGGATTGGCCAAATTGAACGTAACTTGGGTGCACAAGAAAGTGCTAAAGAGGTCGCACCACCAAGAGGTGAAGGGCGTTTTATTCACTTCTCGAAACAGGGAAGAACTCCTTCGTTCTTAATTCGGACGGCCCAATTGAGTGTAGGCCAGGCTGGCGGGAGCGCTGAGATAACGGCTAAAAATATTACGCATGAGCCTGAGATATTAGGTCAGCCCATGGTGTTTGATGTTCATGGGGAAAAATTGGCTGCTATTGAACGTTTAAGCGCAAAAGGTGTTGTCGATTTCCGTGATGCTAATCAGCCGATGGCTTCAATGAACTGGAGACTGAGTAATTGGCAGCTGGCCGATTTGGCATTGTCTGAGTCTGAAAATCTTGGTCTTGCGTTAGGGCAGGCTCAGGTACAGATGCACGGCGAGGTCCAGTTTTTGGAAAAAGGGCTGGCAGGTGAGAGTCGAGGTCAATTCCAGAACGTTAGCTGGAGTGGCAAAGGCGATCAAGGGAGCTCGGTTGCTAACGCGATGAAGAGTATTGATCATTTTAATATCGATGTAGGGGTGTCTGGTGCTGTACGGTCACCCAACATTAGTATTCAATCGGATCTTGATAAGCATCTCAAGAGCGTCTTGAGTGGCCGTTTTAAGGAGAGGCAGGCGGTACTCGAGAAAGAGCTAAAATCACGCCTCCAGCAACGCATCTCGGTGGTCAGTGAGCCATACAATCAATACCGCGCCGAATGGGATCAGCAGCAGGCACGGATAAAAGAGCGTATCTCGTTGCTTGAATCCATGCTGAGTGAAGAGATCAAAAGCGGTGTTGAGGCTGAGAAGCAAACAGCCAAGGATCGTCTCAAAAGTAAGCTCAAAGGGCTGGGTCGTTAGTCTCTGGCTTTCTATTTTTTCTTGTGTTTTTTGTTTTGCTCCTAGGCTCGTCAGCGGCCTACCTACGGCAACAACTGATCGTTATACCTTTAGTTATCACCTTAACTCATTGATTGTTTAAGATTGGCCGGGTTATCCACAAAACCTGTGGATAACTTTGTGGATGAATGTTGAATTAAGCCCTGAATACAGCGAAAGAAATGCTTTTTTATTAAATTGTCTATTTTTTAGCCAGTTTGTAACTTATTGATTTTATTGGGTATAAGTGGGTTATGATAGATATTTGTTATTTTTGGCTGCATATTCGCCCTGCGAGTCGGCTAATTTCTGAGACTGTTAGTAAGTAAAGTGGGGCGGTTCATAAAATATTAAAAATAACAATACTATTTTTGAGAAAATTAGCCTAACTAAATGAAAATAATTGCTTTTTATACTAGAGGCCAATTCTGCTCTGTGTGTATATTCAATTAACTTTACGAAATAGAATCAATTTAAATAAAAAACTCGAATTTGTTGGGAATTGCCCGATACAACTTATATAGAAAAACATGTCTTTCTGAGATGGAAACTCAATGCTAAGCAAGGACTGACTATGACTCTTTCGGCTAAAAAGTGTGCGCTGGCGTTAATTTCGGCAGTTCTTATGCAGGTGTCGGTGGTGCACGCCGTGCATCCTACCAGCAGTGACTATGACTGCATTCCCCATAACACGGTTTTGCTTCCGGCGAGCAATGAGTCGATTTCCCACTCGGCACTGATACCCAAAATAAAAGACAAAAAAGTCGTGTTGCTCGGGGAGCATCACGACAATATCGAGCACCATCGTTGGCAGTTGCAGATGATTATCGCGCTGCACACACTCAATCCGCAGTTGGTGCTGGGCTTTGAAATGTTTCCTCGTGATGTGCAGCCGGCTCTCGACGCCTGGGTGGCAGGTGAGCTGACCGAAGAGGAATTTCTCAAACAGGCTCGCTGGGACGAGTACTGGACCTTTGATAAGAGTCTCTATATCGGTATTTTCCATTTCGCTCGTATGAACCGCATTCCTATGATCGCTTTGAATGTGGATCGTTCGCTCATTCGCCAAGTGGGTAAAGAGGGGTGGGACAACATTCCGGTTGAGAAGCGTGAAGGTGTGGGTAAAGCCGCACCTGCCAGTCAGGGATATCGTGAATTGCTCGCAGGCGTTTTTATGCGCCATGGCAGCAAACATGGCGAGGGAGATAAGGAGAAGAGCGAAGATGCTTTGCAAAAGGTGCTGGCTAATCCCTCGTTTAATCGTTTTGTAGAGAGTCAGTCCGTTTGGGATAGAGCTATGGCAGAGGGCATCGTTGCAGGATCGCGTAACCATAATGATGCACAAGTGGTCGCAATCATGGGCAGTGGGCACATGATGTATCGCTTTGGTGTGCCAGAGCAGTTGAACGCCTTAGGTGCCTCAAGTACATCAGTGCTGATCCCCTGGGACCCTGAATTCGAATGCAGCTATATCAGTGATGATTTTTCAGATGCCATTGTTGGTTTGCGCACTTCCCGCTTTTCTCAAAAGCAAGGGGATACAGACAGACCTCGTTTAGGCGTGTTTCTGGAGCCCGCTGACAACGGGGTGAAGATTGCTAAAGTCGTTGAAAAGAGTGTCGCTGAAACTATTGGTCTGCTGGATGGCGATGTCATCATTGAGATGGCAGGCAAAAAAGTGGTTGAAGTGAATGATGTGATTGATCGGGTTAAAAATACTCAATTTGGTACCTGGCTGCCATTAAAGGTCTTACGTAATGGAAAAGATAGTATCGAGGCAATTGCGAAATTTCCTGCACAATAGGTGTGATAGATGAATATGGGTGTTGGATAACATCAGACAACAAAAACTAGTTAACAGTATTAATGACTAAGCACCCCATTGGCACGCCAAAGCCTTCGTTTGGTCGGCAGATAATGATGCTGATCACGTTCGCTATCGTCTCTTTGGCGGTAGTGGGTAGTATTACCGCCGCCTATTTCATTAGTAATCGCATCGCTAATATGGTGCTAGATCAAGGGTTGCAGGTAACCAAATCACTCGCCCATCAAAGTATTCTCCCGCTGCTGTCGGGTATGGCAGAAACCGCTGAACATGATGTAAAAGCCACACTGCGTTTTCCAAATGTTCAGTCCATCATTATTTACGATAAAAGTGGAAAAATTCTGGTCAACACCGGCTATGCCGAAGTGCATAACATTGGTACGTTTCCCAAAAATACTGAACCCTTTAAGCCAATGCTGCTTCGCGAGACGGAACACGCCTGGGAGTTTATGGCTACCGTTTATGATATCGACCTCGAGGCTGAAGAAGGTGGAAGTCTGGACGAGCTGTATGTACGTTCACCGGAATTGCTTGGCTATGTCGTTATACAAACAGATAAAAGCAGTATGGTCAAAATCCAGGGCGAGCTGCTGCTGGAGAGTTTGTATGTATTCCTAGGCTTGGCAGTTACCTTGTTGGCTGTATCGATTCTTGTTAGTCAGCAGATGACGAACCCACTCGACAATCTCGCAAAATTAATGAAAAAAGCAGAGGATGGGGAAGAGGGGATTCGTTCTGAGCCACATGGTCCACTTGAGATTTACAATATGGCGCGTGCATTTAATACGATGATGGATGCGCTTGAGCAGCGGCAAGCCTACGCAGAACTACAACATCAATCACTCTTGAAAGAGATTGCCGAGCGCCAGTTAGTAGAACAAAACCTGCGTGACAGCGAAACCAATCTGGTTAGTATTTTTAATAACGTGGTTGATGGTATCGTCATACTTGATGATAACGGCAGCATTGAAACTGCTAACCCATCAGCAGAACGCATTCTGCAACGGCCAGTTGAGTTGTTTGGTGGTAAAAACTTTTTTGAGCTACTCGAAAACTTAAATAGTTCTGGCGAAGCGCTTGATTTAGATCTGCACAAACTGACGCGAACAACCTCTGGTAAAGAGCACGTTAAGATTCAGAATGAGGGGCGCACAACTTATCTGGATCTAAAATTCAGCCAGATGTTTGTGAAAGGTGTAAACAAGTTTATCGTGATTTTGATCGATGTCACGATCAGTCAGCGCCAACAAAATCGCATCGAAGCACTTCTCGCACAGCATGAAACAGTTGTCTCTAACGTTCCTGGTTTTATCGTAGAAATTAATCAGGAAGATGGCCTGGTTTGGTGGAATAAGTACACAGAAAAAGTCACCGGCTTTGATAGCCGAATGCTTAAAAATATCGAATTTGGCAAACTTGTGTCACCTCAGCATCGTCAAGGGGTTGTGGAGAGTCTGGATGAAATTCGTCGTAGTGGCAGGGGGGAATTGCACGCAGATATATTGACCGAGTCTGGCTCTGTACCGTACCAACTAAATGCCTCAGTAATGAAAAATCGCGATAGCGATGATACCAGCCTGTTGATTGTTGGTTTGGATGATAGTCAATCTATTCTCGCGCAAAAAGCGTTGAAAGAGGCGCGGGATGCCGCGCTTGATTCTGCGCGTATTAAGAGCGAATTTCTGGCGAATATGAGCCATGAAATTCGTACGCCAATGAACGGTATGTTTGGCATGCTGCAATTGTTGAGTGACTGTGAGCTTAATGAAGAGCAACGAGGTTACGCAGATATTGCGCTACGCTCTGCGGAACAGTTGCTCAATATCATTAACGATATTCTCGATTTCTCTAAGATCGAAGCCGGAAAACTGGAGCTTGAGCGTGTTGCATTTTCGCCAAGAACAGTTGTTGAGGATATTGTTGAGCTGTTTACACCTAAATGCCAATACAAAGATATTCAGATTTTTAGCAAGGTAGATGTTGATATACCGCGCGAGATCTTTGGTGATCCCACTAAGCTCAATCAGATTATCTCAAATCTTGTCGGTAATGCGGTCAAGTTTACCGATCATGGGCATGTACTGGTTTCCTGTTATCTAAGTGACAGAGATTCTGCTCAGCCAGGTAGGAAATTAATCATTGAGGTAGTAGATACCGGTGTCGGTATTGAAAGCGATGCTCAGGATAAAATATTCGACTCGTTTATACAGGCTGACGGATCGTCTACTCGTCGTTATTCAGGAACAGGGCTGGGCCTTGCGATTGTTAAGCAGCTGGTTGAATTGATGGGCGGCCATATAGAGCTTAAGTCGGTATTTGGCGAAGGAAGTCGCTTTATTGTGACGCTACCGCTGGATATAGCCTCTCCAGAGCAATATCACGTTGAAATTCCAGCCACTGATGATGGAACGAAAAAGGTTCTCTACTTTGGCGCGAGTGAGGTGTTTGCGTCTATTCTGAAAGAGTACACGAGAAGTGAAGGATACTCGGTTGTCCAAATGGGGCCCCTGGGTAGTGAATTAGACTCGTTTGTTACGAGCACTCGCGGTAAAAGTGTTCAGGATTGTCTGATCTTTATTGAAAATAGAGACCTGACACCACAGCTGTTGGATAGATTATCAGCGGCATATCCGCCGGTATATGATCTAAAACTTTGTGTAATGGTTAATAAAAAAGGTGATGTGGTTTATCCATTGCCAAGCAATATTCGTTTAATTGAGTTTGTGCAACCGCTCAAGTACAAGAATGTCGTTGACTGTTTGCAAGCCAACCCAGTGACTCAAGTGGATACAGCTCCTGCTAAAACAACAACTAAAACCGTATCCGAGGAGGTGCAAGTGGTGAGTGAAGAACCTGCTGCTATTGATGCACGCATTTTGGTGGTGGAAGATAACGATACGAATCTGCGCGTTATCTCATCAATGCTAAATAAACTCGGTTATGAGCCTGATCACGCCAAGAATGGTAAAGAGGCGCTGAAGGTGATGGAGGATAACCGATACAACGTGGTCTTTATGGACTGCCAGATGCCCGTGATGGATGGTTACCAGGCAACGCAAGCGATTCGCGATATGGAGAAGGTCGGTGAGCTTGATTATCAGGCAAAAATAATTGCTATGACGGGTAATGCCATGGAAGGGGATCGTGAACGCTGCATTGAGGCAGGCATGGATGATTATATGGCTAAACCGGTTCGCTTTTCACTGCTGAAGAAAACGCTTGAGAAGTGGTTGGCTTGATAGCTTGTTTTTAGACTTATAAAGAAAAAGGCCCCGAAAATATCGAGGCCTGTTTGTAAGATTTGTTAGTCACCCAGGTCGCCGGTGCATTCGTAAATTGTTTCATACACCCCTTTCTCATTTTGGCTGTCAATACGTACTGTAAAGCCCCATAGACGAAATAGATGTTTAAGCACTTCGTTAGTGTCGTCGTTTAATGGTTTACGGTTATGGGCCTCGTAGCGCAGTGTCATAGAGCGGTCGCCACGCTTGTTGACCTTGTACACTTGCAGATTTGGTTCTCTATCGCCTAGGTTGTATTGGCTGGCAAGGGTTTGTCTAATGTGTTTGTAACCCTTTTCGTCATGAATGGAGGAGACGAGCAGGTTGTCTTCCTCATCGTCATCCAGAATTGAAAAGAGCTTCATGTCACGTATTACTTTGGGTGAAAGATACTGAGCAATGAAGCTCTCATCTTTGAAATTACGCATGGCAAAGTCTAGAACTTGCAACCAGTCGCCACCGGCAATATCCGGGAACCAGTATTTGTCTTCGTCCGTGGGGTTTTCGCACATGCGCTTCAGGTCTTGGTAGATATTAAAACCAAGTGTGTAGGGGTTTAATCCGCTGTAATACTTGCTGTCAAAAGGCGGTTGGTAAATGACGTTGGTATGGGATTGTAGAAACTCCATCATAAAACCATCAGTAACCAGTCCACGATCATAGAGTGTATTTAAAAGCGTGTAGTGCCAGAACGTCGCCCAGCCCTCGTTCATCACTTGTGTTTGGCGCTGAGGATAGAAGTATTGGGAGATTTTGCGCACAATACGTACGATCTCTCTTTGCCATGTGTCCAGAATAGGGGAGTTTTTCTCGATAAAATAGAGAATATTCTCCTGTGGCTCTGGTGGCCAGACATTCTCTTCAAGTGCATGTTGAGACTTGTCAGACTGTGGCAGTGTTCGCCAAATATCATTCACAAGCGATTGCAGGTACTCCTCGCGCTCTTTCTGGCGCTCCTCTTCATTGTACAAAGAGACCTTCTGTGGGCGCTTGTAACGGTCTACGCCGTAGTTTTGTAATGCATGGCAAGAGTCCAGCAGCATCTCCACTTCTTGTTCGCCATAGCGCTGTTCGCATTTTTGGATGTAATTTTTAGCAAAAATCAGATAGTCGACAATTGAGTCAGCATTGGTCCAGGTTTTAAACAGATAGTTGTTTTTGAAGAACGAGTTATGGCCATACGAGGCATGTGCAATCACCAATGCCTGCATGGGCATGGTGTTCTCTTCCATCAGGTAGGCAATGCACGGATTTGAGTTGATGACAATCTCATACGCCAGGCCCATAAAGCCGCGTTTATAACGTTGCTCTACGCTGAGAAATTGTTTACCAAAGGACCAGTGATGATAGCCAACTGGCATGCCTACGGTAGAGTAGGCGTCCATCATCTGTTCGGCGGAAATGACTTCTATTTGGTTGGGGTAGGTATCCAGGCCGTATTCTTTGGCGATTTTGGATATCTCACGGTCATATTCATCGAGCAGATCGAAGGTCCATTCCGAAGTCTCTGAAATATATTTATTTGTCATCCATCACGTCCACTGTTTTTCAAATAGTTTTCTGAACACCGGATAGATCTCCGATGCATCCGCTAGTTGTTGCATGACAAAGTTAGGATTCGCCTGCGAAACCTTTTCGTATTCGCGCCATAAGCTACCCTTGGGCGCGTTGTTTTCGGCGATCTCGATATAGGCGAAGTATTGCAGAAAGGGCAGTATTGAATTGGTTAAAAGTTTATTGCAGATAGGGGAGTCGTCTGTCCAGTTGTCGCCGTCTGATGCCTGTGCGGCATAGATGTTCCAGTCAGAGCTTGGATAACGCTCTTGCTGGATATCATTCATTAACTTCAGCGCGCTGGAAACAACGGTGCCACCTGTCTCTCTTGAATAAAAGAACTCCTGTTCATCCACCTCTTTCGCCACAGTATGATGGCGAATGAAAACCAGTTCGATGTGCTCGTACGAACGCGTGAGAAATAGATAGAGCAAGGTAAAGAAACGCTTGGCGATATCTTTTTCAAACTGCCCCATAGAGCCTGACACGTCCATGATGCAGAACATCACCGCTTGAGTGGTTGGAATAGGCTGATCAATACGGTTGTTGTAGCGCAAATCAAATGTGTCGATGTAGGGGACACGTCTGATTCTTCCTTTAAGATCTTCGATCTCTTTTTTTAACTGAATGACGCGCGAGTCTGAATC
This sequence comes from Gammaproteobacteria bacterium, assembly GCA_050301075.1. GTDB lineage: Bacteria > Pseudomonadota > Gammaproteobacteria > Tenderiales > Tenderiaceae > JBNKYV01. The sequence goes on along the minus strand of JBNKYV010000077.1, from coordinate 914 downwards.
ATCTGTCTCTTTAAGCAGGTTCTCTAACTCATCTTCAGCTTCTTTCAGTTGTCGTTTGTGTGGGCCGGCAATGGCGATGCGTCTTGCCATTGCACCCTTCATCGAGCGTATTACGTTAATGTTGGATGGGTTGCCGTAGGTGGTATAACCAGCCCGGATTTTTTTGAATTGAACCTCTTTGGCAAGTTGGGTCTTGATCATGTTGGGCAGTTCAAGATCCTCGAAAAAGAGGTTCATGAACTCGTCGCGCGAGAGTGCGAAGGTGAAGTCATCTTCACCCTCGCCTGAGTCGCTTGCCTGCTTGCCCTGACCACCCTTGCCGCCGCCGGGTCTGCGAATCTTATCGCCGCTGGTAAACTCTTTATTACCGGGATAGACGGTATCCCGAATCCCACCCTGGCCAATGCCAAAGGTGGGTTCGGAAATATCTTTAGCCGGAATGTTTACCTTTTCACCGCGCTCCATGTCGGTGATGCTGCGATCAGATACGGCATCCTCAACCGCTTTTTTGAGGTGCTTTTTATAACGGCGAATAAACTTCTGGCGGTTAACCGCACTCTTATTCTTGCCGTTTACACGACGATCAATTATCTGGCTCACATGCAATTCCTTTTAGTTGAAAGCTCCCTGATAGTCCGTTCTACTATGACGATTTACGAGTGCGTAAATGCCATTCGCAGAGCAGGCGTACCTGTTTTGCTGTGTAGCCTTTGTCAACCATACGTTTGACAAACTCTTGATGTTTTTTCTGATCCTCGGTTGATGCTTTTGCATTGAAAGAGATAACAGGCAAAATGTCTTCCGTGGTTGAGAACATTTTCTTCTCGATGACCGTGCGCATTTTTTCGTAGCTGGTCCAAGCAGGGTTTTTGCCTGCATTGTTAGCACGTGCACGTAGCGTGAAGTTAACGATT
>JBNKYV010000076.1:0-10402 GCA_050301075.1 Gammaproteobacteria bacterium | reverse complement strand
GAACGTGCGTTATATAGTGGGCCAAGGCCATCGGCTGCCTGCGTGGAGGAGGGGGCGGATGCCCATAGGCGTTTAAAGAATCCGTTGCCAATTTTAAAATTCATCTCGCGCTCGAAGCTCATATTGGCTGAGGGTTGCGAGAAGGCATCTTTATTTAACTTTTTGGTGTGGCTGGTTGCGCCGCCGGGAAATTTTTCATATTTCTCCGGCTGAGAAAAATCTTGAGTAGCCGCAGTAATGTCATTCGCCTGTGCTGGTGCGCAGAGGATTAAGGCTAAGATGGCAATGTAGTGAGTTTTCATACTGCTCTACTCTTTAGTTTAGGGTGTGCCAGAAACCCTCTTTACCGCAAGCGGGGAGGAGGAGGGGGGATGCTTGCAGCAAAGAAGAGTTTCCGCACGGTTACGCTGTTATCGCAGGTTGTTACTGAAAGACTTCATCCGGGTTATCCAGACTGTCCGAACCTTCAAATGCAAGACCTGCCAGATTCATTGCAACGACGGCTTTCTCAATCCCCTTGGTTTGGTCCAGCAGGGCGTTGATCGCGGCCATTACTTTGGCGTTGCCTTCTTTGTTATCAGCGCCGATCAATTGATCGTAGGCAACGCCATCTTTTTCTGCGCTGTCTACTAGTGCCTGCATTTTGCTAAGAGTAGCGTTCAGTAGTCCACGCAGTTGTTTGTCTGTCTCTGCATCTTTGGCTGCAACCAGCTCAGCCACGCTTGGACCGCTCAGTTGTTTGCCGTTTACACGTGTATAGGTGCCGGTGTAAACGTTATAGATGCTCTTGGCATCGTTGTAATGGGATGAGTGGGTGTTGTCACTAAAACAATCGTGCTCTTCTTCAGGATCATGCACCATCAAGCCCAGTTTCATGCGCTCACCTGCCAGCTCGCCATAGGAGAGGCTACCCATGCCGGCGAAGATAGTGGCAAGGCCTTGTTGAGTGTCGTTATTTAACAGTGAAGTACGTGCTTCGCCTTTTGCATCCCATTGAGCGGTGATCCATTCCAGCTCATCGACCAGTAACTCAGTGGCTGCTTTGAGGTATTGACCACGACGATCGCAGTTGCCGCCTGTGCAGCTTTTAATATCGTAATCACTTGCAGGGCGATTGCCAGCGCCAGGGCCCGTGCCGTTCAAATCTTGTCCCCATAGAAGGAATTCGATGGCGTGGTAACCCGTGGCGACATTGGTTTCTACTTCGTCGATCTCGTGCAGCGTTTCAGACAAAAGCTCTTTGGTGATGTGTGTCGCATCGATCTCTTCACCCGAGAGATTAATCTTTTTATTGGCAATGATGTTGGCTGTGTAATAGAAGTTTTCATCAGATTCATCGCCGTAACTGGTTGCAACGTAGTCGATTAACCCTTCGTCCAGTGGCCATGCGTTTACTTTGCCTTCCCAGTCGTCAACAATGGCGTTACCGAAACGGTAAGCTTCTGTTTGTTGATACGGTACGCGCGCAGCCTTCCATGCTTCACGTGCCGCTTTCAGACTTTGCTCTGTGGGTTTGGCAATGAGTGTCTCTACTGAAGAGAGCAAGTCACGCGCGGTAATCAGCGAGTCTTCATACATGGCGTGAGCCAGGTCTGAGTAGTGAACCAGCACCTCTTTCTCTGATGGTGTTGCCCATGCTTGTGTTGTCAGGCAAAGACCCGCAACGAGTGACAGTGATTTTTTCATGTTTTTCATTCCCAACATATTGCGTTTAATTGATTAAAATTCGACGGCTAATTGAATCGTGTACGTTTCGCTATCCGCTTCGGAGTAGTCTTCATCGCTTGCCCACTCCACTGCGATAGTGGTGTTTTCCATAATCTCTTTTGAAATGGCGGCAACAACACGTTGTTCTGGTAAGCCAAGGGCCGATGCTTCATTGGTTTTTTGAAAACCCAGTGCCAGAGTTGTCATGTCATCCATGTCGTAACCGAATTCCAGATTGAATGCACTTGGTTCGGCACCCACACTATTATGTGGAAGCTCGCTAGCTTGAAATGGGTCAAGCGCTGCAACAGCTTCTGTAATAATGTTAAATGGGCCTTTACTCAATGCAACGCTCGCACTGACAGCTTGAATGTAGTTTTGAATGACGTTGGTCGCCAAGCTACCTTCGATGCCATCGCTTTCGCTGATATCGCTGATATAGCCAATGGAGGTTGATAGTGAGAAGTCGCTAACTTCCAATTCGTATGCGAAGTTAACACCTGAGCGGTCAGACTCGTCGGTGCTAGCATCTTCCTGATTGGTGCCATTGAACATGTAGGCAGAGACTGTAAAACCGGCTATAGAGTAGTTGGCTTGAATAACGCTCTCGCGGGTTTCGCCAATCTCCAGTGTCAATGGGTCGGAGATCATATTGGTTTCATAGACACCAAACGGAATATAGGTTTGGCCTGCAGTGATACTGAAATTATCGTTAGGAGACAACGTCATGGTCGCTACATCTACTTCCAATGGAGTGTCGTCTTCTTCATGCAACAAAACTACGTCGGCAGAAACCTGTTCGTTGATTTGCGCCTGAATAGCGAGCTCAATAGTGGCGGCCGTAATGTCGTTGGCGTTATCGCTGTTTGAATACTCAGCTTCGAGTAATCCGCTCAACTCCCAGCTAGGTGCTGCATAGGCAACGCTATGTACTGTCATACCGGTGGTAGCTAACGCGATTAATAATTTCTTGTTCATATGATTCCTACTTAATTCCTGTTCAAAGTGACTGGCTGGCGTTTGGCTGGCTGGTCGTGGTCCTCTATTTAGTGAGAATCAGTTTATCTTGGCGAGTCTGCCTTAGCAGGTAATCTTGCCCTTTGTGCTCAATGATGACTTGTGTGTGACCATTGAAGAGGGTAGTGCTGCTGACGCGACGAATTGCTGTTTCGCCTTTGTTTTCAGTTGGTTGTTGTTTTTGATCCACTTCCAGTTACCTTTGTTTTTATCCAATGAGTTAATGATATTCATTCTCATCTGTGGCTATGGTGTCATTGTTATTTGATAATGTCAATCGTAATGCGAATGATTTGCAATTAGATTTTTGTCTGTGTATGATGGCATCACAGGCTAGGGCAGGAGGATTCCTGTGTTAGCAAACAATTTGGATTTATTTGGATCGAGAGATTCCTTCGTTTAGCCACCCAGGCAGGCCGTACCCATACGGTATTCCCCAGGCAGCCAGAACTGAAAAGCAAGATCTCAGTTTTTAGTTAAGGGGAAATGATATGAAATATCGCGTTAAGGCGGTTATCGCCGCAGCACTTACCACTACCGCAATGCCAACTCTGGCAGCTTCTGAAATCGATGAGCTGCGTTCAATTGTTGAAGCCCAACAAGATCAGATTGATGCTCTGAGCAAAAAGAGAAGCGGTGGCTTTGATCTGGGCAAGACATCCATTGGCGGCTATGGTGAACTGCATTACAACAACCTGGAAAATAAGAAGGTTGGTGGTTCGGATAAGAAGCAGATGGACTTCCACCGCTTTGTACTTTTCATCAATCACGAGTTCAGCGACAGCATCCGTTTGAACACTGAATTTGAACTCGAACACTCAATCGCAGGTGAAGGTAAAAATGGTGAGGTTGAGCTGGAGCAGGCATATATCGATATCGATCTGAGCAGTGCAATGACTGCGCGTGCCGGTTTGTTCCTGGTACCTGTCGGCATTATCAACGAAACCCACGAGCCGCCCACTTTCTACGGCAGTGAGCGTAACAACGTCGAGAAGAACATTATTCCTACCACATGGTGGGAAGGTGGTTTGGCATTAACAGGTGAATTTGCTCCAGGTTGGAGCTATGACGCAGCAATTACTTCAGGGTTAAATAATGCGTCATATAGCATCCGTAGTGGCCGCCAGAAAGTATCAGAAGCAAATGCAGAAGATCTGGCCTATACAGGTCGCATCAAATGGACGGGTGTGCCCGGCCTTGAAGTCGCCGCGACTGTGCAGCTGCAAGACAACATCACTCAAGGAACCGATCCTGATGCCAGCGCGACTCTGTTAGAGACCCATGTTGTTTACAACAATGGCCCGGTAGGTGTGCGTGCCTTATATGCGACCTGGGATGTAGATGGCGCAGGTGCTGAGGCCGTTGGTATGAATGAGCAGACCGGTTATTACGTTGAACCTTCATACAAGATCACTGATAGCGTAGGCATTTTTGCCCGTTACAGCTTCTGGGATAACGCTGCGGGTGATGCAACGGATAGCGAATACTCACAAGTGGATGTGGGTGTGAACTACTGGCCGCATGAGCAGGTTGTATTCAAGGCTGATTATCAGACTCAAGAGGTGCCTAATGGCCAGAACGAATACGAAGGTATCAATCTGGCAGTGGGTTATCAGTTCTAAACGCGTTACGTAACTGTATCGTTGCCGGAAAGGATTTCTGGCAACGATACTTTTTCTTTAAAGGGCTTAAAGATGTTGCGGCAATTTCTTTTATATATTTTGTTGGTTGGTTTGATGCCTTTGAGTTATGCAAAAGGTGTTTACCAAGAGCCGGCTGAATTTATAAAAGAGGTTTTTGTAAATCATATACCCAAGCCCAGTTCTATGTGGGTGACAAATGAGCTAAAGCCCCAGGTGAATGAAATCATGGGGCATGACTTGCCTTCCTTAAGGGTTCGTTACTGGGGTCATGAGCAGCGCACGGTCTGGATTCTTGAAGAGATTGGCAAAGAAAAGCCGATTACTGTTGGTGTTGTTGTCAATCAAGGCAAGATCGAGCAGCTTAAGGTGTTGGTGTTTCGCGAGACTCGCGGTTATGAAGTACGTCATCCCTTTTTTACCGATCAGTTTAAGGGGCGTTTTATCGATAATGAAAAGCGCCTCGACCAGAATATCGATGGTATTTCCGGCGCAACACTGTCAGTGCGCGCATTACAAAAAATTGCACGGTTAGCGCTGTTTCTGCATCGGCATAGTGACTTTTTTTCGAGTGGAGTTTAACCCAGGTGCGTAGAAAACTTTTACATGCCCATCGATATGTCGGTGTTTTCTGTGCCTTGTTTGTGGTGATGTTGGCGGTGACAGGTATGCTGCTTAATCACACTGAAGATCTTGCGTTGGATGAGCGCAAAGTGACATCTGACATCGTTCTGGATTTTTATGGGATTGATGCGCCGAAGATTGAGCATGGTTTTAGTGTTGAGTCGCAATGGTTTTCTCGATTGGGGGAGGCTATTTATATTAATTCTCTACCGGTTGTTTCCGATAGCGATCAGATTGTCGGTGCCTTCAAAAGCGGTGATATATATGTCGCGGCAACTCAGTCAGAGCTGATTTTAATTAATAGCGAAGGACTGTTGATTGAGCGCCTCTCATCGCTGCATGGTGTGCCTGAAAATATCGAGTCCGCTGGTGTTGCAAGTTCCGCTCGGCTGCCAGTATTGAAGACCCCGCTGGGAATATATCAAGGTGACGCAGAACTGTTTGAATGGCAATTAGTCGACTCGAACAGTGCTATTGATTGGAGTCAGCCCCGGATATTGCCTAATGAATTGTTTGAACAGTTGAAACAAAAGCACATAGGGGATGGTTTGTCGCTTGAGCGGATACTGTTGGATTTGCATAGCGGTCGTATTGCAGGTTCTGTTGGTGTTTTGTTTATGGATGTTATCGCGTTGTTGTTTTTGTTCTTGGCAATAGCTGGCGTATGGCTTTGGTTTAAACCGAAGAGGAGTGGTTCGTTTTTTCGCGGATAAAAAATAGGGGACACTGAGGTCCCCTTAAGCACCTTAGGGAGGGTGTTACATACGAAAAATTTCTTTGGCTAATCCAGAAAGGTTGAGTGAAAAACGATCACCTTGTAGTGCATTCTTAATGCCGAGCTGGCTACCATCTTCATGTTTTTCTGTTTTTGATAGATCGACAATTTCTGGCTTTTCATAAGGCTCTTGATCAGCATTGAGCATTTTGGCGACAACAGGGCGTAGTCGTTTCGCTTTGTTGTGTGCGATGACGACAGCTGTTTCGCCGTTGGTGAGTTCGACCGGTGAACCGATTGGATAAACGCCAACCACTTGAATGAGTTGCTCGATAAGGCGTGGATCAAAATCGACATTGCGCCATTCATAGAGTTTCAAGGCCGCGTGATACGGTGACATCGCCGGTGCATGGGGGCGGTGTGCGGTCATCGCGCCAAAACAATCAACGATAGCGATGATTCTGGCTGAGAGAGGTATATCTGTACCAATCATGCCTGTGGGATAGCCACTGCCATCAAAGCGTTCGTGATGATGTTGCGCCATCGCAACCAATAGCGGATTGGTGCCGTAGGCCTGTTTAAGAATATTTACACCTTCATTAACATGGCTCTGCATGACTTTGAATTCAGCAGCGGTAAATTCGCGCTGTTCTCCCAGCAGTTCCGGGGGCAGGGTCAGTTTGCCTACGTCGTATAAAAAGCCGCCTAGCGCCAATAGCATCAGGTCTCGTTTCTTAACACCGATACGCATACCAATAGCCGTTGCCAGTACCGATGAGGTGATTGCTTTACGTGTCAGGTTCGAATGGCGTGCATCCAGCATCAATAATTGAATAAATGCGTCTTTATTTTTCGAGACGCTGACAATCATTGGTTTGATGCTATTAATTAATTCTGGAATATTAAGTTTTTCGCCCATCTTTACGTCGGACGCAATTTGCGTAAATATTTTTTCCAGTTTGTAGTAGGCGACCAATGCGGCAATATGCTCGTCTTCGGTGGGAGGTGCCTCGCTTACAGCATGGTGATGGGTAATTTCATCCAGTGACTTTGTCTTGGATTCATTTTTGGATGTTGTTGGAATGATTTTGCACCCTGTAATGGTAGAAGGGCACACTCCTTGTTCAACATCCACATAGACGTAAGAGCAGTGACGCGTTAACAGATCGATATCTGACTGGCTTCTGATGGTGAAACCCTGAAAGGCAAACGGAGATTCCATCCATGGACGGTCCAGATTAGACACATACATGCCTATCGTCAGGTCAGTGGTTTTGACTTGTCGCTCTTTAGGTGTTGGCATCATATTTCTAAAACTACCCAAATAGACCGTGTTAACAGGCGAGGCGTAAGAAAGTTCGCAGATTTCCCCCTCGCATCCGAATCTCATAATGGTTTACGGCTTTTGGGAATTAATCTTTAGAAAACGCAGGGCGGAGGCATTTTGTAAAAAGAATGTATGAATTTAGTCTCAAAAACAGCGTGTTATAGCTGTAGCGGGGGAACTTTCGGGGAGACTGTGTGGTTGACCCTCGGTGGGCTGGGGCGCCCACCTTAAGGGAAATAGTTGAGTAAACTGCTAAAAACGCTAAACCTTATAAAAATGTGTATTAAGGCAAGATTGGTCTTAGTAGCCAGATAACTGCCACTATTACAAATGGCATGAGTAGATTTAGCCGTATGCCGGCTTTTACCATATCCTGCATTTTGACACGTTCAGTGGCAAACACGATGGCATTGGGTGGCGTTGCTACCGGCAACATGAAGGCACAAGAGGCAGCGAGTGTAGCTGCGAGTAGCATGCTGGTGACGTCATGTTCCCCGGCAATGGCGACTGCCGCCAGCACAGGTAGCATGACCTGGGTGGTGGCGGTGTTGCTGGTGATCTCGGTTAAAAAGGTAATGACCAGTGCAATGCCCAGTACCATCAGTGGCAGCGGAATATCGCCGAGGAAACTCATCTGCTCACCTACCCACAGGGAGAGTCCAGAGTTTGTCATCCCCATGGCTAATGCAAAGCCTCCTCCCAACAGGATTAATATCTCCCATGGCAAACGACCAATGGCATCATGGCGCAGGATGGGTTTGCCTTGCTGTATAGGGATGAGAAAAAGCAGCAAGGCGGCAAACATGGCTACTGTGCCGTCATCAACGCCAGGATGGGGTAGAAGTGATCCCCAGCCGGGAATGGAAAAACTATCGCCCTTGATGCCTTGGCGCGTCATCCAGGCGACGGCTGTTAAACCTAGCACCCAAGCGACAAATTTCTCTTCGCGGCGCATTACCCCAAGTGCTGCCAGATCATCTTGCAAATGATCAATCGAGCCTGGCTGCCAATGCAGATTACGCACTTTTCTACCGAGCAAAAATAGCACCAATGCCAAACCTGCAATAACCAAGGGGATACCAATCATCATCCACTGCATAAAACTCGGTGCTAGAGCGGGATCTGTGTTGCGTATGTTTTCCAGAAATACCAGGTTAGGCACGGTACCTACCGGTGTGCCCATACCGCCAATATTGGCCGCATAGGCGATGGTGAGTAGTAGGGTTGATCCCATAATCGCCATCTGTTTGGCGTCGAATATTTTGTCCAGACAGGCAATCACGGTAACGGCAATGGTTACCATCAACATGGTTGTGGCGGTATTTGATATCCACATGGAAAGAAACGCTGTGCTTAATGCGAAACCCAATAGTATTTGAAATGGACTGTGGTGAAAGCGTGATAACACTGATAGTGCGATACGTTGGTGTAGCCCGGTTCGTTCCAATGCCTGGGCGATTAGGAAACCGCCGACAAAGAGGAACATGATGCTGCTCATGTAGCGTGGCGCTGTCTCTTTCGCGGCAGCTATGCCGGTGAGTGGAAAGGCAATCAATGGAATTAGCGCTGTTACGGCCAGCGGTACGCATTCGGTAAGCCACCATGTCGCCATCCATAGGGCAATGCCCAGCATAAACGGTGCTTGAGGATGCGCAGGTATCTCCACTACCAAAGGGCAAAGTACGGCAAATAGTGGGCCCAATAGCAGGGCTATTTTCTTGAGGTTTGTCATAAGATGAATGGGGATTTGTATGTAGAAGTTACTATAAAGAAGCGTGCGAATATTTCAATTATTGTAATGTAGTCCTAATAAAGGTGGGGGCTTTAAAAGGTATCTCGTATCTAGTAGCATGCGTTCACGAGTGATTAACTGACTAAGGTAATACGGATATGAAAAAGGTTTATCTAGCGCTTCCTCTGGTTGCTTTGGCGATGGCGGGTTGTTCTAAAACCAGTGATTTCACAGCGACTGCCGGTGCAACAGGCGAAGAGACTTTTAAAGCGGCTTGTGCAGAGTGCCATAAAAAAGAGAATGGCAAAATTTTTGAGCTCAGTGGTGATAAAGCGAGTGTTGTGGCTATCTCTAAGAGAGTGTCTGAAGGTGGCATGATGATGCCTTCATTCCCTGGTATTAAAGGTGATGAGCTGAATGCCCTGAGCCAGTACGTGGTTGAGAACAGCGCTGTTAAATAAACGATACTGTTTATCAGCAACAAAAAATAAGCCCGGTCTCTACCGGGCTTATTTCGTTAGGGGACTATAATCTGGATAGTTCTTGGATCGGCTCCCAACCACCTGCATCCAATGCAACAGCTGTCGCCTTTTTAAACCAGACCATCGTGTCACCTGCGCGTTGGGCGCGATAGTTGAGGTCGGCATTCAGGCCTTGGTCGTAGCCGAGGACAATATCTCCGGGGTTGCGACCAAACAGCGTGTTAAAGGTGGTTAGCTGCTGCGGCCATTTATAGCGTTGATCGCTGACAAAACCTGTACCGCGTGCTTTTAAAGCACCGACCATAAACATTTTTGATACCGCACGACCTGCACGCACATTGTTCAGTTCAGTAACGATGGCATTCACGTCACCCAGTTCATCAATTTTTGCAAAATGGGCGCCTAGTACAGTGTTGTCGTTTAATAACAGCGTTATGGTTGTGCAGCTACTTACACCGGGATAATAGACGTTGCCGTGATTGCCAATGCCATACTCAGTTTCCCGGATCGTATGTTGATCACCAAAGAGAAAAAAATCATTTCTGCTTCTGCGATATTTGTGTGCCATTGGCGTCCCTGCCTATCGGTGAGTTAAGTCTGTTTAAGAAGCTTGTTTGGTGTTGTGAACGTCCATTTTTAACATCGGTTTTAAAAAACGGCCAGTGTGCGATTCTGGCACGTTGGCAATCTCTTCAGGCGTGCCTGCTGCCACCAATGTACCGCCTTTGTCGCCACCTTCCGGGCCGATGTCGATAATCCAGTCGGCGGTTTTAATCACATCCAGATTGTGTTCGATGATAACAATCGTATTGCCATGATCACGCAGGCGATTCAGTACGCTTAACAGTTGTTCGATGTCGTGGAAGTGCAGGCCGGTGGTGGGTTCATCCAATATATAAAGTGTTTTACCCGTGTCGCGTTTTGATAATTCACGCGCCAGTTTTACACGTTGCGCTTCACCACCAGAAAGGGTCGTGGCGTTTTGGCCAAGTGTTATGTAGCTGAGGCCAACATCCATGAGTGTTTGTAGTTTGCGTTTTAGTGCAGGCACGGCCTGGAAGAAGTCGAGCGCATCTTCTACTGTCATCTCCAACACTTCGAAGATGTTTTTGCCTTTGTATTTAACATCCAGCGTTTCGCGGTTATAGCGCTTGCCTT
>JBNKYV010000075.1:0-6422 GCA_050301075.1 Gammaproteobacteria bacterium | reverse complement strand
TTACCTGCCCAAGCACGATGCCTTGGTCTTCCTGTGGTGCTAACTCTGCTTTAGAGGTGGCGAAGAGATAGAACACGCCAATCAACAATAGCGCACCCATCACTGCCATTACTGGCCAGGTATCTAGCGTGCCAGCAAGGCGACGTTGATAGCTTGTGTGCAGGCGATTGAACTGACGGTCTACGAACATCAGTAGCTTGCTCTGCTGTTCATTGGGTTTGAACATGCGTGACGCCATCATCGGAGACAGGGTGAGGGCAATGACACCGGAGATGGTGACAGCCCCAGCCAACGTAAATGCAAACTCGGTAAAGAGCGCGCCAGTTAAACCACCTTGGAAACCAATAGGGACGTAAGCGGCGATCAATACCACTGTCATGGCGATGATAGGACCGCCCAGCTCACGTGCGGCCATGATGGCGGCTTCTAGTGGGCGTTTGCCTTCTTCGTGCATGTGTCGGTCAACGTTCTCTACTACGATGATGGCATCATCAACTACCAGACCAATGGCAAGCACCAGTGATAATAGGGTGAGTAGATTGATGGTGTAGTCGAGGCTCTGCATGATGTAGAACGCGCCCACTAGCGATAACGGAATGGCAATCAGCGGTACAACCACTGCTCGCCAGTTACCCAGAAAGAGAAAGACGACTAGTGAGACAATCACTAACGCTTCGAGTAACGTTTTGACGACCTCATCAATAGAGCTTTCGATAAAGGTGGTACTGTCGTAAACCACCTTGCCGGTGAGGCCGCCGGGCATTTGTGCCTGTATTGCAGGGAAGGCATCACGTACTCGGTCGATCACTTCCAGCACGTTGGCATCGGGTGCGACTTTGATGCCGATGAATACAGCCTTTTCTCCATCGAAGGCGGGGGTTAGATCATAGCTTTCAGCGCCTAGGGTAACGTTGGCAACATCTTCCAAACGGACAATAGTGCCTTCATGTTCACGAATGGTGAGGCGTTTAAACTCATCTACTGAATGCAAACTGGTGGCGGCGTTAAGTTCTACGCTTACCATTTGGCCTTTGGTGCTGCCGAGTGCAGCAAGGTAGTTGTTGGCCGCTAACGCACCGCGTACATCGCTGGCTGATACACCATAGGCGGCCATGCGCGCAGGGTCTAGCCAGGCGCGTAGAGCAAAGTTGCGCGCACCGATAATCTCGGCACGTTGTACGCCTTCAATACCATCCAATTGTGGTTTTACAACGCGTTGCAGATAGTCGGTAACGTTGTTGTTAGGCAATACATCACTGAAGAAACCCATGTACATGGAATCAACAGTTTCACCCACCTGTACGGTAATCACCGGTTGCTGTGCTTCAGGTGGTAATTGATTGAGCACCGAGTTCACTTTTGCGTTGATGTCGGTGAGGGCGCGATTGGAATCGTAGTTAAGGCGCAGCGTTGCCCGGATGGTTGATGAGCTGTTCACACTATAAGAGGAGAGGTAGTCGATTCCCTCCGCTTGAGCGATGGCCGTTTCCAGTGGTTGGGTGATAAATCCCGCGACTGTTTCTGCATCTGCACCAAAGTAAAGTGTGTTGACGTTAACAATGGCGTTTTGCGTTTCCGGGTATTGGCGGATCGGCATGTTAAAAATGGCCTGTAGCCCGAGTACCAGTATGAGCAAGCTAATGGTACTTGCCAGTACCGGGCGGCGTATAAAGAGATCTGTATAGTTTTTCATTGGCTCAAGCTCTCCTTTTAAAGTTCTTGAGGCCGTGGTGCAATTTCATTGGCAGGTGCGACCGTGTTATCAATGATTAATGGCGTACCATTTGTGAGCTTCATCTGGCCACTGGTGACGATCATATCGCCTTCGTTAATACCATCGAGAATGGCCACTTGGTCGCCGCGACGGTTACCTGTTTTAACAAAGACTTGATGTGCGACTAACGCTGGCTTTGCATCGTCGGTTGCTTTCTCTTCCTTCGCAATGAACAGCGTAGAGCCGTATGGGTTATAGCTGATAGCGGTTTGTGGCAGTGTTAGCTGTTGCTGTGGTTCACCGACGTTAATGGCAACCTTGACGAACATGCCGGGGATTAACGCATCATCTTTGTTTTCGATAATCCCTTCCAGCATGATATTACGCGTGGAGGTGTTAACGGCAGCGTTGATGGCATTGATCTCTCCCTGACGCTGGATGCCAGTATCGCTGTTGATGCGAATTTCTTGCCCTTTACTTAAACCGGTGAGTGACTTCTGCGGTAGATTAAAGTCGACATAGAGCATGTCGCGATTTTGCAGTGAAACAATCTTCTCAGCTGGATTAATGTACTGGCCGGGGTTGATGGTAGTAACACCTAGGCGACCACTAAATGGGGCTTTGATGCGTTTCTTGTCGACGGCTGCGCGTTGACGCGCGACCTCTGCATCCAGGCGATTGAGTTCAGCTTCGGAAGTATCCAACTCTGCTTGACTGATGGCTTTAATCGCGAGCTGTTCACGATTGCGTTTTAAGTTTATCTCCGCTAATCGGCGGCTGGCTGCAAGTGCATTCAGTTGTGCCTTCTCTTCGCTTGCGTCAAGTTCCAGTAACAGCGCACCTTTTTCTACCCAGTCGCCTGATTTAAAGTGAACGGCTTTGACGATGCCGGATACCTCACTGCTGATATCCACGCCTTGTACTGCACGCAGCGTACCCACCGCTGCCAGTTGTGGTTGCCACGCTTCGCGTTTGACCTCCATCGCCGTGACAGTGGCGGGGGGAAGTGCATTGGCGGAGAGAAATTTCTTCATCATGCTGGCGACAAACATCTGATAACCGATGATGCCGGCGAACAGTGTGCCGACACTGAGCAACATAATGATCATGCGCTTAGTCATGCGTTTGTTCATGTGTTTTTCTTCCCTGTATTTTGCGTGGAGGTTTGCGTGCTATTGGTTGAGTTCGTGTTAACGGATTCCCAGCCCCCGCCTAGGGCGTACATCAGCGCGGCGGTATCGTTATAAAGGGCAGTACGCGCTTTAATGAGATTGATGCGTGATTGTTGATAGCGACGTTGGGCATCAAGCATGGCGAGATAGCTAACAGCACCGTGTTTGTACTGCTCGCGGACTAAATGTAGTGTTTCTGCCGAAAGCTTTTCAGCCTCTTTTTGCAGTGTTAACTGGCGGCCGTCCATTTCAAGGGCGAGTAAGGCATCGGCTACGTCTTGAAACGCAACAAGTACCTGTTGGCGATAGAGTGCCGCTGCGTGATCATAGTTGGCCAGTGCTGCGCGCTTCTTGGCTCGTAGTTCACCCGCACGGAAGATGGGTTGTGTCAGGCCGGCTGCGATTCCCCAGATGGTGGAGCCAGCGCTAAACAGATCGGAAAATTTAGTCGTTTCCGATCCAAGGTGGGCATTAAGCTCAAGCTTGGGGTAAAGCGCGGTTGCGGCAACGCCTACCTTAGCGCTCATCTGATGCAACACCTCTTCAGCTGCACGCACGTCAGGACGGCGTTGCGTTAGCGTGGAGGGCAGGGTGACTGGCAGTTCGGCTGGCAATGTGAGTGCGTTAAGTTCAACTTGAGGTAGGGTATTTACGCCGGGTGGCAGTTTGCCCGTTAGGGTTGCAAGCTGGTGACGGGTTTGTGCTAATGCCTTTTCCAGTGCTGGCAGTTGCGTGCGTGCCTGTGCCACTGAGGCGCGTTGACTAAGCAGGTCAGCCTTGGGGATAACGCCAATGACAAACTGTTTCTCCACCACACTTAATACATCTTCTTCATCAGCGATGATGGCGTTCATCGCAGCAATCTGTTCACGTAGCGAGGCTTCATTTAAGGCCGCGGTGACAATATTTGTCGTCAAGGTTAGCTTGGCTGCTTCCAGTTGAAAGGATTCGTAATCAACCAACGATTGATCATATTCGAGATAGCGTTGACCGCCGCCAAATGGATCAATGGTGTAATTGAGTTCTAATGAGGCGCTATGAACACTAAAGGTGTTGGCATTGCCTGTATCACCGAAGGTGGCGCCAGAAATCTTTTGACGGGAACTGTCGAGTTTAAAATCGATATTGGGATAGAGTATCGAGCCGGTGTCCGCACTGATGGTCTCTTGTGACGCTTTCAGTTTGGCGCGCGCTGCGACTAACGTTGGGCTGTTCTCCAACCCCTGCGTGACGAGTTGTGACAACGCTTCGGATTGATAGAGTTGCCACCACTGTTGCGGTAGTGTCTCTTGCACAATCAGGCGCGGTGTTTCATCAGCTGATGTTGTGGTTATTTCACCGGTAAAGCTATCCAGCTGTGGTGCATCAGGCGTTTTAAAGTCAGGGCCGACCATTGCACAGCCGGAGAGAAAAATCGGGAGCAGCGTAAGGCTAATTTTTTTCATTGGCTTGTTCCGTAAACCAGGTTGTTTGGTTGAGGCACTCTTTCGCAACGGTGAGACAGCGTGAAAAAACCGCTTTAGGATCTGTTTCTTCCCAGCCGTACCCCTTAAGAAAATTTGTGTAGTTGGTGGTGAAGTGCGCGTAGCTTTGTTCTGTGTCCGTTGGGCAAAGTGTACGGGCATAGCCTGATTGCGCCGTGCTGGAAAGGCCGACACACAAGCCCCACATGCCGTGAGTGAGGTGATTGGCTAAACGTTCCAGCTCTTGTGGCTCAAGCTGTTGGTGACCATCAATACCGTTGCCGATGCTCTTCATCACAATGGAGACGAGGATAGTGGCTAGCTGCACATGTAGAGAGTTGAGCTGTTCTAAACGATGGGGCGTAGCACGACGCCAGACAGTTGGCATCAGCGAAAGGGTGTTTATTTCGATGAGTTCGGGATGCTCCATGGACCTGAGCCAGCTGCATTGGGCAAGCGTAATGACCTTTTCAACATCGGGAATGGTGAGCGCGGCCAGATTATCGAACAGATTTTTTTCTTCCAGGCACAGTGCGTGCGCGCAAGCGACAATCAGGTCTTCTTTGCTCTCAAAATGGCTGTAAAGGGTGCCCATGGAGTAGCCGGTCTCTTTGGCAATATCAGACATACGCACATCGAGAAAGCCATGCTCGGCTAGCAGCCGAATGGCTGTGGCGATGATTTCCTTCTCTCTTAATTCACGTTTTTCGCGTCTATCCATAACCTGCTACCACCCAAAAACGAATAATGTTCGAATATTATTCGAATAAAACTTCTGATGTCAATTTTTGGCTTTGGAATGGGCAACACATTGCTGTGTTGTTATGCAAATGGCGCAAATAAACCCTATAAATTATTGGTAAATAGATAAATAAAGCACGGCCCGAGAACTACGAATCGGGCATCTATTTGGCTAGGAGAAGTCTGGCCCCGACGTGTTCCCTGTTGATCTTTATAATAGCTGGAACTAAATAAGCAGGATTACGTGAAGTACATGGCAAACAAAAAACGAGTCGTCGAGTTTTTTCTGTACTCCGGTACGATTGGTCTTGATGTGATGGGGGTGCTTGATGTCTTCTCTTTTGCGACGACGGTTCTTGCGCTTAAGGGGGAGGTGGATCAGGGATACGACATTGTATTCTCCGGTATCACGCCGGGAGAGGTGAGGCTTAATTCTGGTTTGGGGTTGACGGTGGATTTCCCCTTGGGTGAAGGCGGTGCGCCAGATATGTTCGTCTTGCCTGGGGGGATGTCGACTGTTGAGCTTTTGAATGACGCGGCGGTTATTGATCGGCTAAGGGCGCATTCGCAGAAGGCGAAAAAAGTAGTGACGATCTGTCGCGGTGTTTATCTCGCGGCTGCCTGTGGTTTGCTGGATGGTAAAACGGCGACGATGCACTGGATGGATGTAGCGCATTTCTCGGCAATGTTTCCTAATGTCATGGTGGATACGGATGCTCTGTACAGGAAAGAGGGGGATATCTGGACGAGCGCTGGTATCACCTCGGGCATTGATCTTGCCCTGGCAATTGTGGAAGCGGATTTTGGCGCGGCAATAGCAATGGAGATCGCGCGAATATTGGTGCTGTACCGTTATCGCGCGGGGCATCAGTCGCAGTTCAGTACGACTATTCAGCTTCAGTCAAAAATGGGGGATCGATATGCAAAGCTGCATGGATGGATACAGGCGCGTCTCTCTTCCAAGCTGACGATAGATGAAATGGCCTCGTTTATGTCGATGAGCCCTCGTAACTTTTCACGTGCGTTCACTAAAGAGACAGGGATGACACCAGGGCAATACATTGAACTGGTACGTGTGAGTCATGCACGTGAACTGTTGGAGAGTTCTGATGCTCCAATATCTGTCGTCGCACACGAAAGTGGATTTGTTAGAGAAGAGCGCTTGCGACGGGCTTTTGTCAGGCAGTTTGGTGTAACGCCATCGCAATACCGGGTGCATTTCAAATCTCCCCGTTAACAGGTGTTTTAAAAGACTTGGCTGGAACACTCCTGTGTGGGCGGTAGGGAAGTTCAGCCCAAAACGTTCGTTTATTACCTATAAGACCTGCTGTT
>JBNKYV010000074.1:0-5108 GCA_050301075.1 Gammaproteobacteria bacterium | reverse complement strand
GATGAAAGCTTGCTGGAAAACCCAGAGGTTGCCGCCATCCGCATTAAGCTAGCGATGGTATCGCGCTCTATGCTTGATCCGGACTACAAATACGAAAACAAAGATATCCGCGAGTTTGCCGATCGCTTCCGCGCAATAATGGCTGCAGGCGAAAGCAGCAGCCCGGAGATGGCCACTATGGCCCTAGAGTTTATCGCCCGTATGCGCAGCCAATCGGATCTATCGCCCAAGGTCTACTTCCAGGATACTGAAGTGGATTACCGCGATGACAACCGTCACCTGTGGATCTACATTGAGAACAGCGACGAAGATGAGATCTTCGAACATCTTGATAAGAAACGCCGCGAGGAAGAAGAGGTTCATGCCCTTCCACCACGTCATTACGACGAATGGGACTACACGAACAAGAGCTACCGTCCGGACTGGGCCAGCGTCTACGAAATGAAGCACCCTGGCGGCAGCGCCGCTAAGGTGGATGGCCTACTGGAGAAACACGCCGGCTTGGCCAAACGCATGAAGCGCATCCTGGACATGATCAAACCGCAGGACAAAGTGCGTATCCGCTATCAGGAAGAGGGTTCCGAGCTGGATTTGGATGTAGCAGTCCGCTCACTGATCGATTACAAGGCAGGCTCACAACCTGATCCGCGTATCAACATGAGCCACCGCACTGATGGACGTAACATTGCCGTATCACTAGTACTCGACCTTTCACAATCGCTAAATGAGAAAGTACCAGGCACTAGCCAAAGCATTCTTGAGCTATCCCAGGAAGCGGTATCACTGCTTGCTTGGGCGGTCGGCCACCTCGGCGACCCGTTTGCTATCTCGGGCTTCCACTCAAACACCCGCCACGATGTGCGCTACTATCATATCAAGGGCTACAACGAGCCGTGGGACGATGACGTTAAAGGCCGCATCGGCGCGATGGAGGCAGGTTTCTCTACCCGTATGGGTGCCGCTATGCGCCATGCAGGACACTACCTATCTGGCCAGCAGGCAGACAAGAAGCTGATGTTGATCCTGACTGACGGCGAACCTGCAGACATCGACAGCAAAGATCCACAAATGCTGATCGAAGACGCCCACCAGGCCGTTAACGAGCTGGATCGCGATGGTATCTACACCTACTGCATCACTCTGGATCCAAAAGCAGATGAGTATGTCTCGAACATCTTCGGCAACCAATACACGGTTATCGATAAGGTCGAACGACTGCCAGAGAAACTGCCAGAATTGTTCATGGCACTAACCAAGTAATCTCTTTCAGGGTTCCTTCGGGAATCCTGTTTTATCCTCTCTTATGCAACTGAAACCCGAAAAACGTAAACGCCTGATCGACAAGCACCGTGACGCGCTAACCCGGCACGGCCACTCACCGCAGGCTGTTTATTGGAGCAATACGCAGATCCAGGAACTACGTTTTAAGGTTCTAACGGATATTGGCATTGAATCCGGGGCAAGCGTACTTGACGTGGGCTGTGGCTTTGGTGACCTTTATTCATACTTGAAACGTAATGGCACCACTGTTGAATATACCGGTGTTGAGCTCTCCCCAGATCTAAGCCAGAAGGCTCAGGAGCTAAACCCTGATGCCACGTTTTTCTGTGGCGATCTATTTGAATATGATCCCACAGCCGAATCTTTCGACTATGTGTTGCTATCTGGCGCTCTGAATGAAGCACTTGATGATGATGGCGAATACGCGCATACATTGATCAACAGAATGTATCAAACGGCTTGCAAAGCAATCGCCTTTAACTTGTTAAATGCCAAACATGAATGGACAGCTAACCGCTATGATCTGCAAAGCTTTCAACCACAAGTGATCAAAAACTACTGCAAACAGCTGAATGACAACGTCGAATTAATCGAAGATTATCTCGAAAACGATTTCAGTGTTTACATACGCAAAGCTTAGCGCACATACTGCCCCTAATTTCCTGCATTAATACATACCAATATGACGACAAAAAACTCATTTACAGCCTTCGTTGAATTCGATTTCCGCGGCAAGAGCTTCACACCAAGTCTTGAGTTCGATTTGGACAACATCATGGCATCTCACGGCGAACTCCCCGAAGACTTGCATCTGATCATTGCGCAAGCTAACGACATTGGCACCTATTCATATGAACTGGACGTCATGGAATCCGAACCAGTCCAGTACAAAGACATTCAAGGCTTTGTTGGGGAATACATCAACGACGGTGTTTTCGATGCATATGAATTTGAAAAACGCTGGCACATTGAAAACACTCGCGCGCAACTCAAGCTCATTGCACAAACGCACTTAGGCGAAACCGCCCTGCAAGAAGACAGTGAGCTGTACAAAGCATTATCCGCCGCTTACGAACTAGGTAAAAAGGATGGCCTACGCCACAGAGTAATTCGCTGAGGCATTTATAACAGAGCATAACCAAGGAAGGTTGCATGAAAACTCTGCTCATCACAATCAGCCTGTTCATTGCAGCCTTCTGCCAACAGGTAATTGCCAGCGACGAAAACAGCAAACAGCCCTATATCGAAATCACCATAAACGGTCTCGAAGAACTCGGGCCACCGCTGGACCGCCTCGCCACAGCGGTTGAGCAACTCGCTGAGTCAGACAAGCTCAGTGAACAGGATCAACAAAAAATCATGGCCATCACCCAAGAACTGCATCAATTTACCGGCCAGATCGACGCCTCTATTCAGAGCGCCAAAAACAAAGCCTCCGAAGTACAACAAGAGATCGCTTCATCCGCACAACATATTGTTATTACAGCGATATCTGGAATATTTTTGATAACACTCTCAATTTTTATAGCACTTTACTATTTATTTAAACACCAGATATCTCCGCTAGCAGACAGCACGCTCATCACCGTCACCCAAGCGTCAAGCACGCTGGATCAACTTTCACAAACAGCGGAATTTATCGCCGAAAACAATACCCCCAACAGAGGCAAAAGGCGTTTTGCGCGCATCCAGAGAATCGTTAGATAAGCCTGCACCTTACAAAACTCTCTAGCAGAGGACATTTCACCTCCCCCCGTAACTAGGATAAAATAGCGCCTTCGCCGGGGGAGTCGGCAGGCCCAGTTAGCCTTCTTCGGATACGTTGTACACAACAAAAATTAAAGCCTGCCAACCAACCGGGTAGGTATTGAATGAAGATCAACAGAAGTATTGCATTCCTAATCGGGCTGACCAGCCTAAGCGCCCAAGCCAATACATTCGAACTCACCAGCCAAGCTGGCGACCCAGTTGGTGAAGGCCTGACCTATACCTTAACTGACACCACTCTATTAGATATCAAGCGCTCTTACTTGAAGGCTGTAGCGACAGATGGCGTCACAACCTTCACAATGGAATTCGCAGCACCTCACGGTGAGATCTTCGCTGAAAATCATGCGTTGGAAGCAGTCGACACAAAGCAAGACATTAACGGTACAACCACCGACGTTACCATTGCTCAGGAAGTTGTCTATCTAACCTCCTACTACCCCAATGCCAAACGCTACGCGCCATTGTCAGCAGCCGCAGGCCTGCTAGTCACAACACCCAACGTCGGCTGCGGCAACATTTCAGGCGAGATCATCGTCCACGAATACAATTTTGAAGACGAAACCAATCCCAAAGTCGCCCTTGATTTCACCCAATACTGCGGAGCTGCCAGCGCCCCACTAAAAGGCCAGATCCGCATTAACTCAGAGATCCCCATCAAAACAACAAACCCACTGGCACACACCGGGCGCGACAAAATTGTTATTGAAGGCACACCATTCACACTGGACGGCAGTCAATCCATCGCTCGCAATGGAGACCCAACCCTGAGCTACCAATGGGACCAGCTTGTAGACGAGACGGTAGACGACGGACAAATAGCCCAAAGAAAAACAACCCTGCCATCCAGCAATACAGCCACTTTGGATGTAAATGCACCAGCGTTGACCGGCCTTACACCACAACCCCTAACCTATCTCCTGACGGTCACTGACAACAGCGGCGACGCAACGCTGGGCACAGATACCGAAGAGACTCGCGTTACAGTTATCAGTAAAAGCGCGCCTCACACGCTCATCAAATTGACCTCCCAAGAGACAGATTACATCGGCGAAGGCGAACCCGGTGATTATCAGAACGGCCTCAAAGAGTGGATCTTCGATCCCACCAACGCCATCATCACCACCATTCGCAACGAAAACAACGGTGCCACCATTGAAATCAATGGCGAGAGCTACTGGCAGATCAACATCAGCGCCCCTAGAAATGAAGAGCTGGTAGCTGAGAGCGTGGACAAGCAGACCGGAGAGCCACTCTCCTACGCAACATATGAAAACGCAATTAAATACCCTCAAGAGTACCCAACGCCAAACACAATGCCGCCTGAAGATCACAAACCCGGCATGAGCATCGTCAGCAGCAGCCGTGAATGTACAACGGTAGACGGGACGTTCATCATTGAACAGATCGTATGGAAGGATAATCGTCTTAAACAGTTCCGCGGTTCATTTGAACAAAAATGCAATGGCAATACAGCCATGCTCTCTGGCGAGATCGACATTAATGCGTTACACGACAGCGTACCTCACGTCGATGCAGGACCTGACACCATGTACGTAAAAGAGGGTGAGTCTGTCGAACTGAATGGCGCGCCACAAACCTATGATGAAGCAACGGGCACCGAAGGAGAGAAAGTAGGCATCGATAGCTATCTATGGACCCAAATCAAAGGCCCAACAGTAAAACTCAATAGCCCCGGAAATGCCCTGGCAAGCTTTAAGGCAAATACCCTGGGTAACACAGTTCAATATGAAGCCCTCACATTCAAACTATTGGCAACAGACCTTGATGGATACATGGGAGAAGATGAAGTCACCGTTATCGTTGAACAAAATAACCAACCACCGGCAACAACCGGCGACACTTACACATTTACCGGAACTCATTTAACAGCAGCTCAAGAAGAAGAACCAGCAACTGAAGAGGAAAACAGTAACTCAAACGCCAATACTGAAGAGACGCAAACAACAAATGGTTCGGAAGAAGCCCTCAATCGCGATCCCTACACGCCCAAAGCTATTATCGACATTCTATCCAACGATGGCGATAGCGATGGCTAT
>JBNKYV010000073.1:0-7140 GCA_050301075.1 Gammaproteobacteria bacterium | reverse complement strand
GCTGCTGCTTTCTCACCGACGAAAGCTACTCCAAAAAGCTGGTTGACCTATGGCAGGTTCAAGGCCACAAAGAGTATGAATTCGACGACATCATGCTTTTAAAAGTAGGCCGCCACATTCGCCCTCGCCCCAATTTCAAATTAATCGTGGGGCGCGAACAGGGTGAAAACAAATTCATGGAAGGTTATCGCAAACGCTTCGCCTATATGCATTGCGCCAGCCACAGCGGGCCTTTAGTCCTGATTGACGGCGAACTGTCAGAAGAAGACATCAAATTGGCCGCACAGATCACCGCACGCTTTGGTCAAGGCAAAAATGCCGATGAAGTCACCGTCGCCTATTACCCGTTAAATGGCGAGCGCACAGAGATCACCATCCAACCTATTAAAGTAGAAGACTTCCCACAGGAGTGGTACGTATGAGTTCAACACATACGCTTGACGTTCGCGGCCAACTTTGCCCAATTCCGGTCATTCGCACGCAGAATCAAGCGAAAAAACTTGCACCCGGCGATCAACTAGATGTAATTTGCACGGACCCTGGTGCAGTCAATGATATTCCAGCGTGGTGCCGAATCAACGGCCACACGGTTACCAATATCGATGATGGGCAAGACGAGATCGTCATCTCCATCAGAATCGGCAACGACGACTAAGCCAAGGCACCATTCTGGTGCGCTCAGAATAAAATAGCACCAAAAAGGTGCAAGCAAGGATCACAACAAAAAGCATAATTCCTTGTTAGATATGGGATAAATAGCACACATATACACTGGCACAGTTCATGCTTATATGTGTACTAAAATTTGGGGCTGTACTTCTAGGCGTCAAGACTTGGGGCCAGCCGATTACTTAAACTTCAATCTACGACTTATTCGCTAGGGAGAAATATAAATGTCAGCCAACGTGCTAAACCTAATCAAAGAAAACGATGTAAAATTCGTTGATTACCGCTTCACCGACACTCGTGGTAAAGAGCAACACATCACCTTCCCTGCACACGCAGTTTCTAATGACACCTTTACCGATGGCGTCATGTTCGACGGTTCTTCAATCGCTGGCTGGAAAGGTATTGAAGCTTCTGACATGGTAATGCTGCCAGATGCAAGCACCGCTGTATTGGATCCATTCGCAGACGAAAGCACACTGATCATTCGTTGTGACATCCTTGAGCCAAACACCATGCAAGGTTACGAGCGTGACCCGCGTTCTGTAGCTAAACGTGCAGAAGCTTACCTGCAATCTACCGGTATCGCTGACACTGCTTTCTTCGGTCCTGAGCCAGAATTCTTCGTACTGGACGACGTACGCTGGGGCGCAGACATGAGCGGCTGCTTTGTTAAGATCGACTCTGAAGAAGCTGACTGGAACTCTGAGAAAGCATTCGAAGGCGGCAACATGGGTCACCGCCCTTCAGTTAAAGGCGGTTACTTCCCAGTACCTCCAGTAGACAGTCTGCACGACATGCGCTCTGCCATGTGCCTAGCCATGGAAGAGATGGGGGTTGAGGTTGAAGTACACCACCACGAAGTAGCTACCTGCGGCCAATGTGAAATCGGCACCAAGTTCAGCACTCTGGTTGACCGCGCCGACAAAACCCAAATTCTGAAATACGTTGTTCACAACGTTGCTCACGCTTACGGCAAAACAGCGACCTTCATGCCTAAACCAATGGTTGGCGACAACGGTTCTGGTATGCACGTTCACCAATCTTTGGCGAAAGATGGTCAAAACCTGTTCTCTGGCGACCTGTACGGCGGCCTGTCTGAAACTGCTCTGTACTACATCGGCGGTATCATCAAGCACGCTAAAGCACTGAACGCGATTACCAACCCATCTACAAACAGCTACAAGCGCTTGGTTCCTCACTTCGAAGCACCAATCCTACTAGCTTACTCTGCACGTAACCGTTCAGCTTCTATCCGTATTCCTTTCGTTGCCAATCCAAAAGGTCGTCGCGTAGAAGTTCGCATCCCAGACCCAATGGCTAACCCATACCTCGCCTTCTCTGCACTGTTGATGGCTGGCCTGGACGGCATCCAGAACAAGATCCACCCTGGCGATGCGATGGACAAGAACCTATACGATCTGCCACCAGAAGAACTGAAAGAAGTGCCACACGTTTGTCACTCTCTGGAAGAAGCACTGGACGCACTGAACAACGACCGTGAGTTCCTGACTCGTGGCGGTGTATTCACTGACGAGATGCTGGACGGCTACATCGATCTTAAGATGGAAGACGTACAACGCATGCGTCAAACAACTCATCCAGTTGAGTTTGATATGTACTACAGCCTATAAGCCACTTTAGCTTTTAGCTGAAATTTAAAAGCCCCTGCTCTGACAACAGACAGGGGCTTTTTCTTTGCCCCACCCTCACAAGCACCATCTTGGTGCATTGGGTCTATAATTTAGTGCATATCTGCATGTGTTTAAGGCCTCAAATGGTGCCCACCTCCCCAGATGCGCAGGATAGACACCAAAAAATACATATAACACATTGATTTTTATTAATTTAACGATAAAAAGAGCTTTTAATTAAAACATGGCTCGGACTTTGCTAAATCAAACTTATGATGCTCAATTCAAGTGAACAATCCGCCCTGTTTAAGCGCATTTTGGAAAATACCAATACAGCGATCTTGGTATTCGACGATGCCTTTCGCCTCACCTACCTAAATCCGGCGGGTGAAATGCTGTTTGCCATCAGCATGCGACGCGCACAAAACAACACCCTGGATTCATTCTTCAAAGACTCATGCCAGTTCGCTGAAGGGATTGTTCAAGCCATGAGGAGCAACCATCCATTCACAGAACGTGAGCTGATTTTTCACCTCCCCCACGGCAGACAAATCACTGCTGACTGCACCGTGACACCGCTGCTGGATAGCGAATACGGCGCAGCACTGGTCATTGAGATCTCTCAAGTTGATCGCCAGCTGCGCATCGCTCGCGAGGAACATTTGTTAGCACAACACAACGCCACCAAAGACGTTATTCGCGGCATGGCACACGAAATTAAAAACCCACTCGGCGGATTACGCGGTGCTGCTCAGCTGCTGCAGAGCGAGCTGGATAACGACGAGCTTAAAGAATACACCGGCATCATCATTCAAGAAGCCGACCGCCTGCAAAATTTAATGAATCGCATGCTTGGCCCCAGCACGCTGCCCCAAAAACGCGAAACCAATATTCACGAACAACTGGAGCGCGTCTGCCAGCTGGTCAAAAATGACAGCCCCAAAGGCATACATATCGTGCGCGACTATGATCCGAGCCTACCTGATGTGCACGCAGATCCAGACCTGATCATTCAAGCCGTGCTCAACCTGGTGCGTAACGCCTCTCAAGCACTGGGAGAAGAAGGCACCATCACGCTACGCACTCGCGCACAGCGCCAGATCACGATAGGCCCTAAACGCCACAAACTCATGGCCTGCATCGAAGTAATCGACGACGGCCCCGGCATTGCGCCGGACATGCTCGACAAAATTTTTTATCCCATGGTAACCGGACGCGCAGAAGGCACAGGCCTCGGACTGCCGATTGCTCAAGCCCTCATTAACCAACATGATGGCCTGATCGAATGCACCAGCATACCGGGCAATACCGTATTTACCATCATGATTCCATTGGAGACCACCAAATGACACGCAGATCCCACATTTGGGTAATCGATGATGACCGTTCTATACGCTGGGTGCTGGAAAAAGCCCTGCAAAAAGCTGAAATGGATGTCACCTGTTTTGAAAGCGGCGCTAATATTCCAGAGCGCCTGCGCCATGAACAACCCGATGCCATCGTTACCGACATTCGCATGCCAGGTATCGATGGGCTTGAACTACTCAATCTCATTCACAGTACACAACCTGATTTACCGGTCATCATCATGACTGCACATTCAGATCTGGACAGTGCAGTATCCGCCTACCAAGGTGGTGCATTTGAATACATGCCAAAGCCTTTTGATGTAGAAGAGGCCGTAGACCTGGTAAGACGCGCTATCGAACACCGCAATCAGCAGCTGGAAGCCGTCGCCAACGCCCTTGATGAAGACACTTCCGAAATCATCGGTGAAGCGCCCGCGATGCAAGA
Source organism: Gammaproteobacteria bacterium (assembly GCA_050301075.1). Classification (GTDB taxonomy): domain Bacteria; phylum Pseudomonadota; class Gammaproteobacteria; order Tenderiales; family Tenderiaceae; genus JBNKYV01. The sequence continues at coordinate 3,046 of JBNKYV010000073.1, read as the reverse complement.
GGTGTTTCGCGCCATCGGCAGGCTTTCTCGCTCCAATATCACAGTCCTTATCAACGGTGAATCCGGCACAGGTAAAGAACTGGTCGCACACGCCTTGCACAAGCATAGCCCCCGTGCAGACAAGCCATTTATCGCCCTTAATACGGCGGCCATTCCCCGCGACCTGCTTGAATCAGAACTGTTTGGCCACGAACGGGGCGCATTCACCGGCGCACAATCTGCCCGTCGCGGCCGCTTTGAACAAGCCGATGGGGGCACGCTGTTTCTCGATGAAATCGGTGACATGCCGGCCGAGCTGCAAACGCGCCTACTGCGCGTATTGGCCGATGGCGAATTCTATCGTGTGGGCGGTCACACCCCCATCAAGGTCGATGTACGTATCATTGCGGCAACCCACCAAGACCTCGAAGAGCGCGTTAAACAAGGCCTATTCCGGGAGGATTTGTTCCACCGCCTCAACGTTATCCGTATCCACATCCCTGCACTGAGGGAGCGCAGAGAGGATATCCCTCTGCTGCTCAACTATTTCCTCGGTGCTGCAGCAACTGAATTGAACGTCGAACCTAAATTGCTCCGCCCCGAAGTGGAAACCTATCTGCAAAATCTGGAGTGGCCGGGCAACGTTCGCCAGCTGGAGAACACCTGCCGCTGGTTAACCGTGATGGCTTCCGGTCGTGAAATTCATATTGATGATATTCCACAAGAGCTGAAACCCAACAGCAAAGAGAGCGGCGGTTCAGGTAATGACTGGGAAGGAGCACTCAAACGCTGGGCTGATCAACAACTGGCCGCAGGCACAACGGGCTTGCTGGATGATGCCATGCCAGCCTTCGAACGAGTGGTCATCAAATGTGCCCTCAACCACTCAGGAGGGCGACGCCAGGATGCCGCCAAACTGCTTGGCTGGGGTAGAAACACGCTCACGCGCAAGATCAAAGAACTGGACATGGAAGCAGAACTCTAACCTCCTCCCCGCCCAAACCAGCTCAGCACGCCAATCCTTGGAAAACAGAGGGTTGGCGTGTATCCTACGTGGTTTAACCTGCGCGCAAACCACGCGCGCATTACCCGAGAAATGGCAGCAGCTGGCACCTATGTTTCATGTAGTACTGTATCAACCGGAGATCCCCCCCAACACGGGAAATATCATCCGACTATGTGCCAACTGCAACACACACCTCAGTCTAATTCGGCCTCTGGGGTTTGAACTCGATGACAAACGCCTAAGACGCGCCGGATTGGACTATCATGAATTCGCCAGCGTCAAAGAGTACGACTCCCTGGAAGAGTTCATAGAAGACAGCCGCCCCACCCGGATATTTGCCTTCTCAACCAAAGGCACACGCTCGTACTGCTCTGTTCAGTATGAAGACGGAGACGCACTACTGTTTGGCCCGGAAAGCCGCGGCCTGCCGCAAGATGTGCGAGAATCCCTCCCGGAAAATCAGGTACTGCGGATACCGATGCAAGTGAACAGTCGCAGCCTAAACTTGTCCAATACTGTAGCAATCGCTCTGTTTGAAGCGTGGCGCCAAAATGATTTTGACTATCAGGGTCAAGGGCTTAGCTTATCTTCCCCTGACGGAAATCCAGAAACTTAGGCCTTTGGCAAATGATTAAGAACGTATGTATTTTCCCAATCTGCTGACAAAAATAATAAAAACCGGCTGTGTAATAATGCTGACAGCAGGTTTGGCTGGTTGCTTAAACCCGAGTCAATCCAATCCGGATAATCCCCCTACCAGCATTAACGATGACAATACGCCAACGGCAGACACTTCACCGCAACCACAGCCGCGTGAAATCCCCAAAATTGGTTATACGATGCTATCCAGCAAAGCTGACCATGCCTGCCTAATCAAACAAGCGGATAATTCAATGTGGTGTTGGGGGGCAAACGACCGCGGCCAATTAAGTGTTAACAACAAAAAAGACTCCAGCACAGTTAACCGTCTAGGTCGCGACAAGGCCTACTTATACGTTTCCCCTGGATATAACCATACTTGCGCGATAGAAAATTTTCCTGAAGAGGATCCCAGCAATCCCGCAAACACCATCCTCTATAAGCGCCTGTTCTGCTGGGGTGGCAATCTCAAAGGCCAAGTAGGTATTGGTACCTATTTTGATCAAGGCGTAATTTTTAATGTCTCAACCGAATTTGAGTGGTTAAGTGTCAGCGCGGGCAACAAACACACCTGCGCTATTCAAGATGACAAAACAGGAGAAGCCGTAGAAGGCACACTTTGGTGCTGGGGCGACAACACAAACTCGCAGTTAGGCGCCGTCTCTCCCGATGAGTCGAGACCATGGAAAGTAGACAACAACAGTACATGGCAAGAAGTTAATGCCAGTGATCAGTTTAGCTGTGGAATTGCCGATGGCGTCCTACAAGACAGCATCTACTGCTGGGGATTGAATGATAGTTACCAACTAGGCGACAACACCACTGTCTTACGCGATACCCCTGTCCCTATCGATGAAACCAATACACTCAATCAAGAGTGGGAGAATCTCACACTGGGAGCTAAACATGGCTGCGCTAGAAAATACACCACTAACCGAATTTACTGCTGGGGCAGCAATCTCTACGGCCAGCTAGGTGATGGCACCACCAATAGCAGAGGTATTGCCGCTGAAATCACCAACACAAAATCCGGACCGGTAACAAACTGGATTGATCTCAGCGCCGGACAGCATCATACCTGTGCAATCAGCAGTGACAACGAACTATTTTGTTGGGGCAATAATGATTCAGGCCAGCTAGGCATTGGCGGAACAGCCCATCAAGCCACCCCCTCAAAAATAGAACACCCATTTGACTGGATAGACGTCGAAGCCGGCGGCTCACACACCTGTGCAGTTGATAAAGAGTATGACGTCTACTGCTGGGGGCTCAACAATCACGGTCAATTGGCCAACAGCGCAACCATCAACACAGAGCAGCCCACACGCTTTGACGCATCACCAGACTGGTACACTATCGCAAGCGGCAAGCTACACAGCTGCGGCCTCAAAGGTGATAAATCAGGCACTGCCTTTGCTCTCT
>JBNKYV010000072.1:0-4253 GCA_050301075.1 Gammaproteobacteria bacterium | reverse complement strand
AGCAGTCACACTTGCCATCGGTGTGATTAGCTGGATATTCTCGCCTCTCAAGTTCCAGGCAGACATGGGCATACTGCTCACCTTTATGTTTATCGTAAACATGCTTGGTGCCATTATTCTTTTACCTGCACTCGCATGCCTGTTCCGTCAACGTGCATCAGGTGAACGCACATGAAGCGGCGCACTAACCCCGCCAGCGCGATGAAATGGGCCTATGGTCTATTATCCGAAAAACAGTTGCTCCAACTCTATCCACCCTTTTGGTTCATGGGTGTTAAGTTTTTGGAAATATCACCAGACTGGCAGCGCGTACGCGCACGCCTGCCACTCAAATTTCGTTCGCGCAACGCCGGCGGCAGCATGTTTGGTGGGTGCCAGGCATCATTGGCTGATCCAATCGCTGCCATGGCCTGTGCAAGGCGCTTTCCTCAATACGGCTCATGGACACGCAAAATACATATCGATTTTTTAAAAGAGGGCACGACTGATCTAGAGTTACGCTTTGATTTCCCAGACGAACTCTATCAGCAAATCAGTGATGAGCTTGCGGAGAAAGGCCGCAGCACCCCCACATTCGAAATGAGCTACCACCTGAGTGATGGCACACTATGCACGCGTATTAAAAACACTGTTGCTATTCGCCAACGTGGCTATACTCATAAAACGCTGAAAAACTCACCCCAGCGTTAACAAGCAACAGACAACTCGCTATAGTATTTAAACACCCACACAAACTCTTCCATCGTCATGATTGAAAACCGGGAACAGCAACAACAGTTGATCGAGCGTTTTCCGTTCTTGAAGGACGCAAGCAACGACTTTCTCAGCAAGTTTTTCCGCACAGCATCAATCGTGCGCATCCCTGCCGGGCACACCATCGCATCTGAAAACAGCGAGTGTGGGCAATTGGCGCTCGTGATCAGCGGCAAAGTCAGGGTATATAAGCTGTCAGACTCCGGGCGGGAAATTACGCTCTATCGCATAAACAGCGGCGACAGCTGCGTATTAACCGCTTCGTGCATCATGAGCGATAGTCTTTTTCCTGCCATTGCGACGACCGAACAGGACACCGAAGCACTCATCATCCCCGCCCCCCAAACCCAGGAGTGGATGACGCTATCAAAAGCCTGGGGGAGTTTCATCTTTGCGCTGATATCCAGACGACTGGCCGATGTCATCTCCGTACTGGAAGATGTGGCCTTTCATCACATGGACGAACGCATTGCGGCCTATCTCATCGCCCTATCCTCTCACGGCCCCACCCTGACAATCACACACCATGAAATTGCCTCAGATTTGGGCACCACCCGGGAAGTAGTGAGCCGTATTCTCAAGGAATTTGAACGTAAAGGCCTGATTATTGGCGAACGAGGAAAACTCACCATCACAGATCTGGATGGCCTCAAGCGCTACCGCCAATAAATTTGTAAAAAGGTGTTTTTGTCACATACACCCTCTCCGCTGCCATCTATATTAGAAGTGAAAGTAGTTACTCACGAAGAGTTTGGAGAGGAGAAAATATCATGAAGAAAAATATGGGTAGCCCCGATAGGGTGATTCGCACAGTGGCAGGCCTGGCCATTATTGGCGCTGGCGTTTACTTCAACAGTTGGTGGGGTGCTATTGGTGTTGTCTTGCTTGCAACTGCTGCAACAGGCTGGTGTCCTCCGTATGCATTGCTAGGCATCAATACTTGCGGCTCCAAATGCGACAATATAAAAGATACGACCAGCCACGCTTAACGCTGTTATCGAATTAATGAACCTTGACACGATCATGCCCAGCCACTTACGATGCTGGGCATGAACTCAAACACAGCACACAGTTTTTTCTCTTTGCGACTATGGCGACGTTAATACGCCCGTAGCTGCTTTTTATTTCTCATATATTAAAAAACACACTCAGCAGCCACGGATTCAACTGTGACTGCATGCACCTCTTTACACTCCCATTTGAATTCGTGATTGCTCTAAGATATTTAAACAGGAGTTATTTACGATGAACAACCAGGCCAACCATTTGCACAAACAAGCCTTTATTGGTTTGTTATTTGTGCTGGCCGGATCCTTTGCCTTCTCATCCAAGGCAGTCATTATCAAAGTCGCCTATGGCTATGGTGCTGAAATCAGCCCTATTATATTAATGACGCTGCGTATGTTATTTGCGTTGCCGTTTTATCTATTGGTTATTTACTGGGTACAACGCAACAAAACACAAATGCCGTTAACAAAAGATGATTACATCAAGTTGATTGGTGCAGGCGTAATTGGCTTTTATCTCGCAGCCTACTTGGACTTTTTAGGCTTGAGTTATATCAGTGCCAGCTTAGAGCGATTAGTGTTATTGCTCTACCCTACCTTAGTGGTTTTATTATCTGCACTGTTTTTGCGTCGCCAGATTACGGCACGAGAAGCAACAGCACTGGTGGTCAGCTATGTAGGAATTGTGGTGGTCTTTTTTGAGGAGCTGTCACTGGCAAGGGCCGATGTCATTCTCGGCTCAGCATTTATCTTCGGTAGCGCTACGGCATTTGCCACCTACATGATTGCCAGCGGCGAACTGATGAAGCGACTGGGTTCAACTCGCTTTACTGCGTATGCCATGAGTATTGCCTGCATCGCCACACTTGTGCATTTCACCATTGATTTTGATGTACAGATATTCTCTTTGCCTGGCGATGTTTATGCATTGGGTTTGATCATGGCTATCGTCTGTACGGTAATCCCGACATTCTTGATGAACGCGGGCATTCACCGCATTGGCGCTAGCACTGCTGCCATTGTCAGTGCGACCGGGCCAGTGATGACCATTTTTCTCGCTTATCTGATTTTGGAAGAGGTTTTAACCCCTATCCAATTTATGGGAGCAGCACTGGTCATGGTGGGTGTGTTTATCGTCAGTCAGAAAAAGAGGCCGTAGAAATGGAAATTTATTTACAACATTGCGATGTAATTGATTGGCAGCACCCTCTTGTGGAATCAAAAGCCTTGGCTCTGAGCAAAGGTGTTAAAGATGACGTTGATATTGCACGCTGCTGCTTTGAGTTTGTACGCGATGAGATTCAGCATAGCTGGGATGCACAACGTGATATTTGCACATGCAGTGCAAGCGAGGTGTTAACACAGGGCACTGGCTGGTGTTACGCAAAAAGCCATCTATTAGCGGCACTGCTACGTGCAAATGGAATACCTGCCGGCTTGTGTTATCAACGCCTCAGCATTGATGACAATGGTGCACCTTTTAGTCTGCATGGACTCAATGCAGTCTACCTAAAGGAATTTGGCTGGTATCGGATTGATTCACGCGGGAATAACGAGAATGTGCATGCAGCGTTCACACCACCACAGGAAAAGCTTGCCTACCCAATCCAGTTTGAAGGTGAAGCGGACTTGTCAGGCATTTGGTCAGAGCCGCATCCAGTCGTCGTAAAAGCACTAAACCGATTCAAACGATGCGTAGAGATGCGAAACCATCTCCCTGATGTTGAGCTATTTTAGTCGCTTCTACTAAAGGGTATACCACCGTATAAGTTCATCGAAATAACCGCGCGGTTATACTGACGTTGCCGAATGGGTGGATGGGTCATGAATAACTATTACTACCGTGGCCGAGACATGGATCGTTTTTGGGGTAGGCTATTGAGATGCCAGGGAATCGGCTCATATTTCAACCCATCTGCTCATTCTGGCACAATTCCTCTTCAGGTAGCGCTTACATGCTAATGTAGTAGCAGAGATTAATTCACCCTCTATACTAAATATTAAGAGCTACTAATTCTTTTCCGCAATGGAAAACAAAAATTGAAGAGGTGCACTATGATGACAGAAGTACCCAAACGAATACTGCAAGTGCTTGCCGTGCTTAGCTTTTCAAGCTCAGTGCTTGCAGCACCACCAGCAACATTGCCAACTCCACACAACCTCCCAGCCTGTAATATCGAAGCGATTGAGACACACACAGCGGTTGTTTTTCCATGCGGAGTAATCGCGACTAACGCGAGCGACATCAAACAGTTAAACAACATTGAAGGCGCAACTCTCCTTCGCACATTTAACCATGTACCCGCCGTTGCCATGCAACTAAACAATGCGAATGGCCTGCACAATCTCACATCAGCAGGAGCGCAGGGCGTCATACCTGACCGCATCAACACAGCAATCGGCAATGCATCTGGCAGAGGTGGCAAACCGCCAAAACAAGAGACACCCAGTCAAACCATACCCAATGGTGTTGCTCGCATTGGAGCCAACCCC
>JBNKYV010000071.1:0-12043 GCA_050301075.1 Gammaproteobacteria bacterium | reverse complement strand
CTAGAACCCGCCACACAAGGTGACTGGATGATATTTGCGCTGGGGCTATTGATGTTTATTGGTTCTACTTTGGCATTTATTCTCGCGTAAACTTACTCGCAACAATCTTAATCCGGCCATACTCTACGCGATGCGAATGTCACTTTGACCTCTTGCTTTGTTTCAATCGCATCGCCTGTATTGGCTTTAGTCGTAACCTCTTTCGCATCACTTGCCTGCTTTGCATTACGAACACTCGCAGCCAGTTTGTTACCTAGTTTACTATTCATGCTTCACACACCTCGTTGATAATTAAATCTATCTCTTCTGCTGCTGCCTCACCACGTTTACCAATACAGTAAACACTGCCGCCATCAATGGCGGAGGTACGATAGATTGCTCTGCGCCTCAACACACTTTTTAATGCTGGAATATCAAATTCAGCCAACGCCTCTTGCATGGCGCGCGACAACGCACTGCGACTCTCGACCTGATTCACAATTAAATAGGCATCAAGTTGTGGTCTTGAAAGTTTTGCCTGCTCTAACGTATCCGCCAAACGAATACTCGCCCACAGATCGACAGGAGAAGGTAAAACGGGAATCAGCACTTTGTCTGCAACAGACATCGCCAACCGAGTGGCCTCAGCATCAACAGAGGGTGGGCAATCAATAACGACAAAGTCATAGTCCTGGCGAAAACGGCTAACTTCCCTCGCCAAATTACCAGCCACTGCAATCACAGAAACAGGAAATGGACGCTCATCAGGCGCCAATCCAGCCCACTGGCCCGCAGAGCCTTGAGGGTCAGCATCCACGACTAATGCGCGGCCTCGCCTCGCCAGCCCTGCGGCCAGATTCATACTAAGCGTTGTTTTTCCTGCTCCACCTTTTTGATTAGATACTGCAAAAACCCGTGCCGACATCATACATCCCTTTGTTCAGGCTAACGGATTTATCATAAGTTTTATTTATTGAAAAATAAATATTCATATACAAAGTTCTGTGCAGAATATTTATTAACTAATTAAAACTTAATCTAAACAGGTGAGAACTATCATCCCGGTATTTAGGTTGCACTGAAACCAACGCGTTACACATCTCTTCACCAGACATACGCTGACAAATAATCTCATAAAGCTCATGCGCCAACAGTACTGAAACAGCCGAGTTCACACGATTAAACACAATCACCTGATGAAAGCGATCTGCCCACTCTGCTAACGCCTCATTACTCATCATGTAACGTTTATCAAACATTGCCTGCTGCAACTCATGCAATAAAAACTCTGGCGAATCCTCAACCCATTGTTGCGACTCGGGGATCATGAATTCGCACAACTGTTTTTCTATACCCGGTATAAAGTGCATCGCACTCTGTTCAACCCGCGCATCCTCCACCCATGAAATCAGTGCTCGCATCACTGGATCATAATCACTAAGCGCAGGCAGATTCTGGCTGTACTCTAAGTGCACAGCCAAGTGAATCGCCATCGCCCGGTACAGGTGCTTATTGCTATTCACATCAGAGCTGGAAATCACCTCAGGGAAATACAGCACCCCATTCACCAAACGCGGCTGCTTAATACCTGCTTCGCAATCCAAGATAAATGTGCTTCCCCAGTTTGAGCGCAAATACAGCGATAAAAAACGTTTTTGCGATGCAAACGGAGTGTTGTATTGACGCTCAAACACCCTGATGAATGGCGCATCAAACCGCGACTGAGTAGCACCCAATTTTTCATCCAACATCTCAACAGGTTTCATTGCCTTCTCCCATACCATTATTGGTCACAGGAATTGTTGACTTTTTAAGTTGGTCTTTTCAAATAGGAGTTATATATATGCGGCATAGATCATCCCCCCATTCAACTACGAACGACATGGATAATGACTGATAAAGAAAACAGGCAAAACGAACTATCGAATTGAAATTAAAAGGATTATTGAAACAGACGAATAGAATCTATGGCAGCGAGTATTGATGTTATTTATCGTCGATATAGAACATCAGTAGATTTGTTGATGTAGAAAAAAGACAAAAAAATACGATGTTCCAGCCATAAATCAATCATCTCTCCACTCTGAAAGCAGATTAAACCAATCCCGATGCACTCCCCGATATGACTCACAGTGTGTCACCAGACGTCAGTAGTCTTCGCCTTTTGTTCTCCTCATACCCCCCGAAATGTCAAAACCTTTACTCGACAACAATACTTATAAATAACAATGAAATAAGACGATATATAGACAAGTTCTAAATCAAGTGATAGCCTGCCACCACTGATCTAGAACAATTCTAATTCAGACGATTTTATTAACCCTAAAAGCTACTTGATACTTATGGAGGACACCAAAAATGATCAAAAGCCTTTACGCCAGCGTGCTTGTAGGAATAACAACGGCCTCTAGCTCTGTGTGGGCAAACGAGCCAATCCAACCACTGGAACCCGTCAAAGAGATCAATCTGGCTCTAGTAGAGCTTGGCAAAAAACTCTACTTCGATCCACGCTTATCTAAATCAGGCTTTATCTCTTGTAACTCATGTCACAACTTGAGCATGGGAGGCACAGATAATCTTAAGACCTCAATCGGCCACAACTGGCATCAAGGCCCGATCAATGCCCCAACCGTACTCAATTCCAGTCTAAACATCGCTCAATTCTGGGATGGCCGCGCAGCAGATTTAAAAGCGCAGGCAGGCGGACCTATCGCTAACCCTGGCGAGATGGCCTTCACACATGAATTGGCGCTAGATGTGCTCGCCTCTATCCCAGTCTATGTAACCGAATTCAAACAGGTCTTCGGTAGCAAAGAAATCAGCATTGATTATGTAACTCAAGCGATTGCCGAGTTTGAAAAAACATTGGTGACACCAAACTCTCGTTTCGATCAATGGCTGCTGGGCGATAAGAATGCCATCACTAAAGACGAACTGGCGGGCTACCAACTGTTTAAAGAGACCGGTTGTGCGGGTTGCCACAACGGTCCCGCGGTAGGTGGAAACTCCTACCAAAAAATGGGGTTAGTAGAAAACTACAAAGCTAACAGCCCTGCCAAAGGCCGCATTGATGTCACCGGCAACAAAGATGATGCGTTCAAATTTAAAGTTCCTACATTGCGCAATGTAGAACTGACCTACCCCTACTTCCACGATGGCGAAGCCGCAACATTGACCGAAGCGGTTGATACCATGGCACGCGTGCAACTAGGTACAAAACTAAGTAGCGATGAAAATGCTCAGATCGTTGCGTTCTTAAAAACACTGACAGGTGAGCAACCCTCGTTTCAAATGCCAATTCTGCCACCTTCAACAGAAAAAACGCCTCGCCCAACGCCTTTTGATTAAACGATACGTTTAATCAAACCCTACAAACAAAGCGGCGCCTCAGTTAATTGAGGCGCCGCTTTTCTATATGCAAATCCAAATATGGCCCGAGTAATAACCAACTTATTACTCATACTCCGTATACTTGGCCGCGCTCCCCTTTACCTTATCAGCCGGATACTTTTCCGCATTAAGTGCTAACTTTTCATCCACCGTTGCCAGCAAATCAATATCCAACTTATCAGCAAGACGAATCAAATAAACCTGTATATCGGCTAACTCGTACGCAACTTGTTGGTGTTTATCTGCAGAGAGATTATGGCTTTGCTCTTCCGTGAGCCATTGGAAATGTTCGAGCAGTTCTGCAGCCTCTACACTTAAAGCCATCGAGAGATTTTTAGGTGAATGAAACTGATCCCAATCGCGCTCATCGGCGAAGGTACGCAACCTTTGCTTTAAATCGAACAGCCCGTTTTCTGTCATCACATTCCCCTGTTTTCATTTCCCATAAAATCAGAATTGTCTAATAAAACAATTTTCCGACAAAAACACTCAAGATAAAACATTAATTTTATTTAACAATTTGCTCAACAAACACTCAATAAACCAACCAAATATACCGATAATTAATTCAAATGCCATAAAACTGCATGGGAAAGCAAAGGCAGGAAGCGTTGCCTCCCCCCTTAAAGCACAACTCACTTTATTTTTCATTACTCGCAACGCCGGGGGTTCGGTCTATGCACGTACAAAGCTTAAGAACACATGCGGCCATTCTACTCATTGGAGTAACCATCATCACTGCGATATTAGTTGCAGTTGTATTCATGTCGCTGGATAAAGCCACTGATGATGGCGATGTCATTAATGCTGCGGGCAGGCAACGCATGCTAAGCCAAGCAATGGCCAAATCGATCCTCGGCTACAACGCAGCCAAAGCAAGCCTTGAGAGCCGCAAGGCAAGTATCTCTGAAGTGGATTCCTACATCACTCAGATGCGTACCAAATATACGCAAACTGTTATCGGGCCAGCAAAAGAGGCAAAGTTAACGATATCCATGCATCCAGAAAAAGAGAAAGGTGCAGCGGTACCTTTCCCTGCGACGTTTACCCGCTTGGTTAATGATGCATTCGCAAAGGGTGCTCCGTTATCAGTTGATGTTATTTCTGAAAACCCTATTAACAAAGCGCAGACGCTTAAAGATGCTATTGATAGAGAAGCCGTTAAATTCTTGAAAGAAAATCCTAAAGAGATCTTCTTTAAAAGTGTAGAAGAAGGCGGCGGCCTTACTTTACGCTTTTATACCGCAGACATTGCAGTCGTTCAGGGTTGTGCAGACTGTCACACCAAAACAATGAATATAAGATTCAATAAAGGGGATATGCTAGGTATTCGCAGATTCTCGGTCCCCTACTCTGACAACGTCGCTGCAGGTAAAGAGCGGCTTGACCCTAGTTTAAAAGAGTATGAAGTTGCTTCTGAAATATTTTCCAGAACGCTATCTGCATTCAAATCCGGGGGCAGTTACCCGGCAGACCTGAAGATGACTAAAGAGATGCATTTTGCTGGTAGCCCTGATCCACAGTTCCAAGAGAAAATTGAGGAAACAGAAAAAAGCTTTGCTGCTTTTAAAGCAAATGTTGAACTACTCAACAATGCAAGACCAGGCAGCCAAGCGCATTGGGAAGCACAGCAAAACATCCTGACCGGATCGAACCAGTTACGGAAATTGAGTAATGATCTAACCGTCATGTATGCCGAACAGGCCAGCGCAAACCAAAGCAGAGTTAAATGGGCTGTTACATTGCTTGCCATTGTCATTGCAGTCGCATTCCTAACAATTTACATGTTCCTCAACAAAGGCATTATCGCGCCACTGAAAGATATGCTGCATATCATTCACGGAATGGCCGCAGGCGATTTAACTAAACGCGTCGATGCCAAGAGTAAAAACGAGCTGGGTGAACTGGGACGCATGCTTAATAAATCAATGGATGATATGGGCAGCTCCATTACCTCGGTTAACTCTGTAAACCAAAGTCTAAACGGCATTGCGAGCAATATGTGCGCAGCTGCACAGGAAATGGAACAAGGCCTGAGACAACAGCTAGATGAAGTATCCCTTGCCGCTACCGCTGTTACAGAAATGAACTCAACCGTTCAGGAAATGGCGCAGAACACGAATCGCGCATCACAATCCACGGAAGAAGCAAAACAAACTGCACAGGAAGGACAAGAGGTTGTGGGTAATGCGATTAGAACTATCACCCAGCTAGCGAATGAAGTAAAAGGCGCCACCGAGGTGATTCAACGCGTAGAGGCGGACAGCAACAATATCAACATGATCCTGGATACCATTCGCGATATCGCAGATCAAACAAACCTGCTGGCCCTGAATGCCGCAATTGAAGCCGCGCGTGCCGGTGAACATGGCAGAGGCTTTGCGGTAGTTGCAGATGAAGTACGATCATTGGCAAGCCGTACTCAGGAATCCACAGGTGAAATACAAGCGATGATCGAGCGTTTGCAAAAACAAACTCAAGAAGCTGTGCTAACGATGGATAAAGGATCGAAAACGGCTGAAGAGAGTGTCAATCAGGCTGCTGACGCTAACACGGCCTTACAAAGTATTGTGGAGGGCGTTGAGGTTATCAGCGAAATGAATATTCAGATTGCGACAGCCGCTGAAGAGCTTGCCAACACCACGCGAGAAATCGATAAAAACATCATTGCGGTCAATACTGTTTCAGAGAAAGCAGTTGACCTATCCAATAACTCGTACCAAGAGAGTCAACAAGTCTCATCTCTTGCAAACGAAATGATGAGTCTTATGAATCGATTCAAAGCCTAACCAATAGTTACCCTCAATGAAGCTACTCCCTTCCTTCTGAACAGATAAAAAACTGTTCAGGGGGAAGGATTCCCTACACCAACTGCCGCGCCATCACGATAGCGTCTTCCCTACCGTTATGAGACGGGTAATAATTCTTGCGACAACCGAGCTCATTGAACCCCATAGACTGATATAGATTAATCGCAACGGTATTTGATGTACGCACTTCCAGCAACATCATATCTGCCTTCTCAGCACGTGCGCGTTGTTCAAGTGCATGTAACAACGCACGCCCTAACCCCTGCCCCTGTAGTTGTGGATCAATGCAGATATTCAGCACATGTGCTTCACCCGCACCAATAGACATCACTGCATAACCACAGATAAAACCAACACGTTCCAATACACAGGCGTGATAATTACTTTTAAGACAATCCAGGAAGTTACCCGGGGTCCATGGATGAGGATAAGCAGCCTTCTCAATTTTCATAATGGCCTGAACATCCTCAGGCATCATGTCACGCAGTTGGAACTCTTCTGAGAACATGATCTTACTAAATTAAACTTCCGACATAACTTGCTTGGCAAACAACAGGTCTTGCCAGGCTTTATGCTTTTCCATCGGCGAACGTAATAGATACGCAGGGTGATATGTCACGACAACAGGAATACCGGTATCGGCATAGATGTAACGCTTGCCACGCATCGCGCCAATGCGCTCTTCGGTTTTCATCAGATTCTGTGCCGCTATACGCCCGACTGCTAATATCACTTTCGGTTTGATTAAATCGATCTGATTTCTTAGGTAGGCCTCACAACAAGCGGCCTCTTCCGGTTTAGGGTCACGATTATTCGGTGGACGACATTTAAGAATGTTAGCGATATAAGCTGTAGACTGACGGTCCAAGCCAATCGCAAACAACATTTGATCCAGCAGCTTACCCGCACGCCCGACAAAGGGTTCACCCAAACGATCCTCGTCTGCGCCAGGCGCTTCACCAATAATGAGCCAGTCAGCCTGTCTGTTACCGACACCGAAAACAGCTTGTGTACGGGTTTGATGTAATTCGCAGCGAGTACAGCTTTTTACCTGTTGCTCTAACTCAGCCCAATCAAGTATCGGTTGTTCCGACACAGAAGGGGCTTCAACACGCACCTCAACAGATTCAGAGATAGCAGCAGGCGCATCTGCAACTGAGGGAGACACTGCATCAATTAGTGGAGCTTCCTGAACGACAACAGGCTGCTCATCTACTGATAACGTTTCAGTTGGTGATAACGTCTCTGCTGAAACCATTTCTGGCTCAGCATGCAAAACTTCAGCTGGTAATTCACGGCGCTGCCATACCTGAATGCCCATGGCATCCAGGTATTCCAAGTGTCCGGCTGTGCCTGTTTCTTTGGCCATTATTATAGCTGGGGATGCGCTCGTTGGCCCTCAGTGAGGATTTTATTCAACGCATTGATATAAGCTTTAACAGAGGCGATCACAATATCAGTATCTGCCCCTTGGCCATTCACAATACGCCCGGCCTTTTCCAAACGCACAGTTACTTCACCTTGCGAATCAGTACCACTGGTAATGTTGTTAACAGAATAGAGCTGAAGATCAGAACCACTGTTAACGATAACTTCCATTGCCTTGAACGCCGCATCAACAGGACCACTGCCACTAGAAACACCCTGCTTTTCATCACCATCCACCCAGAGTGTAACGCTGGCTTCGGGTGTCTCACCTGTTTCAGAGGTCACCTTCATAGCTACCAGTTTAAAGCGCTCGTTTTCAGTCTCGATGTTAGCTTCTGTTACCAGTGCCTGCAGGTCTTCGTCATAGATCTCGTGCTTCTTATCAGCAAGATCTTTGAAACGGGCAAAGGCATCATTCAGAGACTCTTCGGAATCAAATGAGATACCCAACTCCTGCATGCGCGTGCGAAATGCATTGCGACCCGAGTGTTTGCCCAACACCATACGGTTATCGCTCCAGCCAACATCTTGGGCACGCATGATTTCGTAGGTTTCGCGATTCTTCAGTACACCATCCTGATGGATGCCGGACTCATGGGCAAAGGCATTGGCACCAACGATTGCCTTATTCGGCTGCACAGCGAAACCTGTGATGTTAGAGACCAAACGGGAGGTCGGTACGATATGGGTAGTATCAAGATTGGTATCGCAAGGAAATACATCCTGGCGTGTTTTCACCGCCATCACGATCTCTTCAAGCGATGCATTACCCGCACGCTCACCCAAACCGTTAATCGTACACTCAACCTGACGCGCACCATTCATAACAGCCGACAGCGAGTTGGCCACAGCCAGCCCCAGGTCATTATGACAATGCACGGAGAAAACCGCTTTGTCTGAATTAGGGATCTTTTCTCTCAAGTTCTTAATTAGCGCGCCAAACTGCTCAGGAACGTTATAACCCACAGTATCAGGGATATTGATCGTCTTGGCGCCAGCGTTGATAACCGCCTCAATCACTCGACAGAGGAAATCCAGCTCTGAACGCCCGGCATCTTCCGGCGAAAACTCTACGTTGTCCGTCCACTGACGCGCACGCTTCACCGCGTGTACCGCCTGCTCAACCACTTGGTCAGGCGACATGCGCAGCTTCATCTCCATGTGAATCGGAGACGTGGCAATAAAGGTGTGAATACGACCAGAGTTAGCATTTTTCAGCGCTTCACCAGCACGATCAATATCTTTATCCAGCGCACGGGCCAGGCCACATACAGTGCTATCTTTCACCACATCAGCCACAGCCTGAACAGACTCGAAGTCGCCAGGGCTGGCCATAGGAAAACCTGCTTCGATGACATCAACACGCATCTTTTCCAAAGACTTGGCGATGCGCACCTTCTCTTCTTTGGTCATGGATGCGCCGGGGCTCTGCTCGCCATCGCGCAAGGTGGTGTCAAAGATAATTAATTTGTCACTCATAAGATAGAAACTCCAACCCCAGAATCAAAACCAAAAACAGAACCTGCCAACACTGGCAGGCTTTAGTTCTCTTCAACTTGAGCCTTACGCTCTGCACGGCGCTGGCGCAGCTGCACCAGTGTCAGCGCAATTCCGGACGCTGCATACGCCAGGGCAATCAAAAACAGCACCCTCGGCGGATCCATCGCCACTAATACAAATATAGCGACTACAAAGAGAATTTTGAAAAATGGTACGCGACCACGCAGATCCTGGTCTTTGAAGCTGTTGTAGCGCACATTGCTGACCATCAGCACACCGGCCGCCACAGTGAGCACTGCCGCAATCCACGCCACATCTGCGGCAATCCAGCTGGCATCATCGCCCCACCAGACAAAACCGACGATCAAGGCAGAGGCTGCCGGGCTGGCAAGCCCCTGAAAATAGCGCTTATCGATAATGCCAACCTGAGTATTGAAACGCGCCAGACGCAGAGCAGCACCGGCAGCATAGACAAAGGCACAGGCATAACCAATTTTACCCAGTGGCGCCAACGCCCAGAGATAGACCACGAGAGAGGGAGCCAAACCAAACGACACCATATCCGCCAGACTGTCATACTCCTTACCAAAATCACTCTGAGTATTGGTCATGCGCGCAATGCGGCCATCCAGGCCATCCATCACCATCGCGATAAAGACCGCAATGCATGCCGCCTCAAAACGGCCATTCATGGCGGCAATAATGGCAAAAAAACCAGCGAACAGGCCTGCCGTGGTAAACAGGTTAGGCAACAAATAGATACCGCGGCGACGTTTCTTTTCTTCTTCCATGGTGCGCTTCGTTTTTTAATCCTGAAAGATAAAGTTTATAGCACGAAGATTATAGCTTTTTAATGACAGTAAAAACCTTATCAGAAAGTTTTTACTGTCATTAAAACGCAAAACAGGGACTGGAGCGCAAAGCACCAATCCCTGTTTCATCATCTCGTATAACTTGAGCTTAGTTTTTGCTCTTGTCTACGATTTTTTGGATCCAAGGCATCATTTCACGCAATTTAGCACCTGTTTGCTCAATTGGGTGTTCTGCATTGATACGACGCATTGCAGTCATTTCTGGGTAGCCAGCTTGGCCTTCCAGGATGAATTGCTTAGCGTATTTACCTTCTTGGATGTTCTTCAGACACTCACGCATTGCCCAACGAGACTCTTCGTTGATAACGCGTGGGCCAGTTACGTACTCGCCGTACTCAGCGTTATTAGAGATAGAGTAGTTCATGTTAGCGATACCGCCTTCGTACATCAGGTCTACGATCAGTTTCAGTTCGTGCAGACACTCGAAGTAAGCCATCTCAGGCGCGTAACCTGCTTCAACCAGCGTTTCGAAACCCGCTTTAACCAGCTCAACAGCACCACCACACAGTACCGCTTGCTCACCGAACAAGTCAGTTTCACACTCGTCACGGAAAGTCGTTTCGATGATACCAGTACGACCACCGCCTACGCCGCAAGCGTAAGACAGAGCGATAGATTTAGCTTTACCAGACGCATCTTGCTCAATAGCGATCAGGTCAGGAATACCGCCGCCTTTTACGAATTCACTACGTACAGTGTGACCAGGCGCTTTAGGAGCGATCATGATTACGTCCAGATCTTTACGAGGAATGATTTGGTTGTAGATGATAGCGAAGCCGTGAGCGAAAGCCAGTACACCACCTTGCTTCAGGTTTGGCTCGATTTCAGCTTTGTACAGTTGCGCTTGGAACTCATCAGGAGTCAGCATCATAACAACGTCAGCGCCTTTAACTGCTTCTTCTACAGAAGCAACTTTCAGACCTGCGCCTTCTGCTTTAGCAACAGAAGAAGAACCAGCACGCAGACCAACAGTAACATCAACGCCTGAATCTTTCAGGTTGTTAGCGTGCGCATGACCTTGTGAACCGTAACCGATGATGGCTACTTTCATGCCTTGGATGATAGACAGGTCACAATCTTTATCGTAATAAATATTCAGGCTCATTTACTTTGTCCTTTTACCAGTTAGTTTCTAAACTTTTAATTTGCAAAAATTCAAAACCGCGAGAGAGATAAAACCATCTCCCCCGCGTTTCAATACATTAAATTGTCAGGGTTTTGTTACCGCGTGCGATCCCTGATACACCCGAGCGAACAGTCTCCATCACACCCTCACCCAGCGCTTGAAGAAAAGCATCCAGCTTGTCGCCAGTGCCCGTCAGCTCGATAGTGTAGGTGTCTGTAGTGACATCAATGATGTTGCCACGGAAGATCTCGGCCAGGCTTTTCACTTCATTACGCGCTTCACCTTCTGCACTTACCTTCACCAACATCAGTTCGCGCTCGATATGCGCACCTTCAGTCAGATCAATCAACTTGACTACATCAATCAGCTTGTTCAACTGCTTGGTGATCTGCTCGATGATCTCATCTGAACCACGTGTAACCAATGTCATACGTGATAGCGAAGGATCTTCTGTTGGCGCAACAGTGAGTGACTCAATGTTGTAGCCACGCGCCGAGAACAGCCCAGCCACACGTGACAGGGCACCCGCTTCGTTTTCCATCAAAATAGAGATTATATGACGCATCGTTCTACACCAAAATCATTTCGTTCAGACCAGCACCGTTTGGAATCATTGGATAGACGTTTTCAGTCGCATCACAAACGAAGTCCAGGAACACTAAACGATTCTTATGTTTAACGAACGCCTCTTCCAAGGCCCCTTGAACATCTTCAGGCTTCTCTACACGAATACCGATGTGGCCGTAGGATTCTGCCAATTTTACAAAATCAGGCAGCGCTTCCATATACGACATGGAGTAACGACCTTGATAGAAGAACTCCTGCCACTGACGCACCATACCCAGGTAACCGTTGTTCAGACAGACGATTTTAACCGGCAAACCGTATTGCAGACAGGTAGAAAGCTCCTGAATGTTCATCTGGATACTGCCATCACC
>JBNKYV010000070.1:0-9608 GCA_050301075.1 Gammaproteobacteria bacterium | reverse complement strand
AGCGGATAGATACTATAACCTAGACCAGTGCGAAGCAGAGTTCAAAAGAGTTGTAAACAGACATTACTCCAGTGCCCCAAAATACTCATCCCTTTATAACTGCCAAAGCGATTTTGGCTATGAACGCTGTGAAAAAACAGGCAGCTATTACACTCCCAGGTTATCCGCATATATGCTGCCCATCCCGCCCAGGTACAGAGAAAATGAAGAAAATAGCGGGGGTGGTGGAGTATCCCAAGGCTTATATACATCATCTGACGATGTAGGACATTACCGCACCAGTGACAACCACAAAGTAGGAAAAACGGGTAAAACAGGAAAAATCACAACAACTGCCAGCAAAACAAAAGCCCCTTCCATTAAAACCACCACGGTTTCAAGAGGTGGCTTTGGCTCACAAGCTGCAGCACGTGGAAGCTGGGGAAGTGGTGGGCGTAGTTATGGCGGTTTCGGTGGCTAATTATGCAACGTATTACCACACAGGAAAGGCGAGACTGGAAAAATCTTGCAAATAAATTAGGCTTTAAATTTCATACCATAGATGGCGAAGCCTATTGGGATGAATCAGCCTACTACAAATTCAGCTTAAAACAGATAGAAAACGACCTGGAAGACCCTACAGGCGAATTACATAACATGTGTATGGATCTTGTTGACCGTGTTGTTGATGACGAACACTTGTTGAAACGCTTACACATTCCCGAGTTCTATTGGGACTATGTTCGTGAAAGCTGGAAAAATGGGGAAAAACATCTCTACGGCCGCATGGATTTCAGCTATGACGGTAATAGCCCGGCAAAGTTTCTTGAATACAATGCAGATACCCCTACCTCTTTATACGAAAGTGCATTTTTCCAATGGATTTGGTTAGAACAGTGTATAGAACGCGGGCTATTTCCGAATCATGCGGATCAATACAACTCTATTCAAGAGCATTTAATAGAAGCTTTTTCTCAGATCAATCCCCCGCAACCCCTATATTTCTCATGCTGCAAAAATACAGAAGAAGATAGGGGTACAGTCCAATATATGCAGGACTGCGCAACCCAGGCAGGTCTAGAGACTAAATTCGTCTATATAGATGATATTGGCATCAGCCCAATTGGCCAATTCACAGACCTGGAAAACTTCACCATTCCTTCTCTGTTCAAACTTTACGCCTGGGAATGGCTAATGACGGAAGAATTTGGCCAAAACATTCCAAATAGCAATACATGGTTTATTGAGCCACCATGGAAATCCATTCTATCCAACAAAGGCATACTCCCTTTATTATGGGAATTGCACCCTAATCACCCCAACCTGCTCCCTTCTTACTTTGAAGATGAACAAAACAATATCAACCCTAAACACAGCTGGGTGAGAAAACCCCTATTTTCCAGAGAAGGCAGTAACATAAGCATCGTTGTCAATGGCAATGTATGTGAGCAAGTTGACGGGCCATATGATGATAGTGGCTACATACTCCAAGCTTACAAGGCAATTCCACGATTTGGTACCAACCATACTCTCATTGGGAGTTGGGTTGTTGCAGACCGTCCCTGCGGTATAAGCATACGAGAAGACTGCTCAACGATCACGAAAGACTCGTCACGATATCTGCCACATGTAATCATTGATTAACATGTGGCAGACCATCCGCATTATATTTAGCAATACTCTAGAACCCAATAGAACACAAACTAATGTGATGCAGAAGCTCTTTCAGCCACTGCCGAAGTTTCATATACAATCTCTGACTCCCCCCTTACAAAGGGGCCATCAACAATGCATTTGTCTACATCATCACGCGTTGGCAGTTCATACATTGTAGGTCGCAGCAACCCTTCTATCACACCTCGCAAGCCACGCGCGCCAGTACCACGTTCAAGCGCCTTCTCTGCAATTTCTCTAAGCGCCTCTTCAGTAAATTCAAGCTTCACGTTGTCGTAGGCGAACAGACGTTGGTATTGTTTAACCAGTGCATTCTTAGGCTCTGTGAGAATATGTACCAGATCCTCAATGGTCGGTTTGTTTAGCATCGCTAACACGTGAAAACGACCGATGAATTCAGGGATTAATCCAAAAGAACGAAGATCATCTGTCACCAGCGACTTCACGATTTCATCTCTGCTTGCCTCATCCTCAAGGTCATCAGAGAAATCGGCATGAAATCCCAGGCGCGACTTTCCTTTATTCATACGCTGATCTATTACATCCTCAATGCCGGCAAATGCCCCACCGGCTATAAACAGGATGTTATCGGTGTTAATCGTGCCGCCGTCTCCCTGCTCTCTGCCACGGCCACCACCTTTATTGGGGAGTTTAATTTCGCAGCCTTCTACCATTTTCAATAAGGCCTGTTGCACGCCTTCACCGGATATATCGCGCACTCCCAGGCTGGATTCACCTTTACGTGCTAGCTTGTCTACTTCATCCAGATAAACGATACCCCACTCAGCAAGGCCAATATTCCCATCGGCAGCATCCACCAAACGGGCAATGACGTTTTCCACATCATCACCAACGTAACCCGCCTGAGTCAGCGAGGTTGCGTCTGCAATAATAAAGGGCACTTCAAGAATTTTAGCCAAGGTTCTCAACAGCAGTGTTTTACCTGAGCCGGTAGGTCCAACCATCAACACATTGGATTTATCCACTTCTACATCACCGTGATCTTTGCCAATGGCGACTTCATCATTTGATTCACAGGATAAGCGTTTAAAGTGGTTATATACGGCAACGGCCAGAGTCTCTTTTGCAAACTCCTGCCCTACCACATACTCATCCAGCTTCTCTTTCAACTGTAGGGGTTTTAATAAATTGGTGGGTAGCTTATTTCGCGCTTTGTTTTTGGTCCAGCTGGAAACCACTTGATTCGCTAACTTTACGCAAGCAGGACAAATATGTCCGTTTACACCTGCAATCATGGGGATATCAACCCCTTGTGTTTCACCACAAAACGAACAATTGATGTTATCTGTATCTGACATGGCACTTCCTTCCAGAGTTAGGAAAATTTGCTTCGGTCACTTAACCATCTACGTTGTGCAGCGCGTTGATTACGTTTACGTAACGCTGTCTTTATCTTCTCTTTTACTGTTTCAAATTCAATCTCACTTTGTGGCTCAATCGAGTCACAAGCCAAAATATGGAAGCCAAGCTCCGACTCTACGATGTCGCTTATCTCCCCTTCTTCAAGGGAAAACAGTACGGCTTCTAATTCTGGGTATAACTGCCCTTGTGTTAAGGTGCCCAACATTCCACCTTCCAAAGCGGTAGGGCACTCGGAATGTGCTTTTGCCAATTTCTCGAACTTGTCAGGATCATCCACTAAGGCATCTAACACGCCTTTCATGCGGCTTCTCGCCTCGCTGCGTCGATTCTCTTTATACTCATCATTGATGGTAATCAGGATATGCCGCGCACCGCGTTTTTCGGGAATAACAAAGCGCTCGGGGTGCATACGAAAGAATAGTTCCGCGTCTGTGTCAGAGATTGAAGGCTCTTGTTCTGCGATATAATTGAGTACCGCAGCTACACGTAAATCAAACTCGACAGCTTCACGCATTTGGCCGTGAGTGAGGCCGAAATCTTCAAGACGAAAATCATCTGCGGTGTGCTCTGTCAGTTGATCATAGATTTCATTCAATGCCTGATCGACCTCACGTTCTGGCACGACCATCATCGAGTACTCAATAGAGTTTTGAACTGAACGATTGATGGCCTCCTGCTTCATAACCTCTGACTCCAGTTTTTGCTTCTCCTCCTGACTCTCTAATGCCTGAGGAAACTTGCCAAAATGGAACAGTGAAGTACGGACTTCCAAGTAGTGCTGATATGCTTCACGCATATCATCTTTTGTTGAAGATGCCTGAAATGCATTACTAACCATGTGCTGCCTCCCGTTCCTGAACACGTTTTTCGTACTCGGGGTCAATTTCTAATGCCGATTCTGGCACCTGTAAGGTACGACCAGGAAAGCGGATGTGATAATGAACCTGATCAGGAATATCACGTAGAACTTTTAGAACTTCGCCTACATCACCCACTTCTACAATTACTTCGCCTTGAAGCGATAGTTTGATTTTGGAGCGCACCTTATCGCGAAATTCAAACTCACTTTCTACCCACGGATCACTCGCGAGTATTAGCTCCTCTTCTCGGCAGCCGACAAGTTTGTCTGAATCCAAAAAGTGGACACCATAAACAAGTTGGTCCTGTAAAAAAGTTCCAACGGATGTGACAAACCCTGTGCTGCCCCGCTTGACCAGAAAGTCGCCTATCTCCAGCCCCGCATATGTACCATCGTTACGCACGTTGCGCATCACCCGAACTTCATCACCATATTCGTACTTAGGCAGCATAATTTTTCTTCCTATTTAAAAACGTCTTCCATCGATACAAAGGTTTCTTGGGGGCCAAGATTTTTATATATCTTCAGGGCTTTTTCCGTCTTCGCATCCGAATTCACAAAATCTTCATAGGCCTGAACCAGCATCGATTTGTACTGATCTCTACGTACCCCTTGATCATCTGATAATTCCGCTTTGGAGATGTATTCGTGATAGCGAGACAGTATGTGCAATCGATAGGTGTGCACAACAGTTTGTTCAAATGGAATTTCAAAGTACTCAAGAAAGTCCTCGGCGGAAACCAAGTCCTCCATATCGTCATCCACATCAAAATCGTCATTGATATCTACGGCATTCATGGTTACCTGTCCTCTTTTTAGCCTGCTGCAAAACGCAACACGTTTTCGTTATCTCTGCTGTAGGTGTAACTCAAAATCACCTCCAACAAATCTTTGGTTTTAAGGCGATCATCCGGGTCGTGCTCAATCACCTTGCGCATAGCATCTGTTCCTTCATCAATATTGCCCATACGCACCATTACAAAACCTGCGGCCTTTAAAGCGAGCAAATAGAATCTCACTAAACCAACAGATCTGAACGCCCCTGCTGCTACCGATGCTGAATCTACATCGTGCCAATCTTCGTGAATACGCAGCTGGCGGGCTGATACCCGAATGGCCAATTCAACTACTCGCAGGGCATCACCAAGTCGATGCTGGTAGTAGTAATAGCGATACAGCGCGACCATAACTGATAAATGCTCCGGGGCAATCAAAAATGCACGCAGCAACAACATTTCAGACTTATCGGTGCCGTATTGTTCAGACGCCTCTTTAATCAACCTATCCGCTTCGCTATCAAGCGGCTTGTCGAAGTACATATCATCAACATCAAAATCAAGAAAATCGCTACCCATGACTAGCTCCCCCAGACGCCTTTTTAAGGCGCACAGACTTCACCGGTTTACTGTGGCAGAGATCATCCGCTTCGCAGTTTCCGGAATCACACATACCCGAGGCTTGCAGCTCGGACTCAAGATATTCAAGACGTTCCAACAAACAGGAGATGGCTTTACCCACGGGATCAGGAATCAAATGGTGATCCAGATCAATCCCGTATGCATTACCACTTTCGCAGGACTCTGTTTGGACGATCTTTCCGGGAATACCCACAACACTACGAGATGCAGGCACATCCTTAACAACAACAGAGTTAGCGCCAACACGTGCGTTATCACCCAACGTGATTGCACCTAAAACCTTTGCTCCCGCGCCAACCATAACTCCATTACCAAGAGTTGGGTGACGACGTCCTTTATTCCAGGTTGTGCCACCAAGGGTTACACCGTGATATAGCGTTACATCATCTCCCAGTACGGCTGTTTCGCCGATTACGACACCGGCTCCATGATCGATAAAGAAGCGACGCCCAATGCTCGCGCCGGGATGAATATCAATATTTGTCCAGATTCGAACAATGTATGACAAGAAACGCGCTGGATAGCGCCAACCGCGGCGCCACAAACTATGTGCAACACGGTGCATTAGCGTAGCGTGCACGCCCGGGTATGTTGTTAACACCTCGAACGTATTACGGGCAGCAGGATCGCGCTTGAATACACAACGCACATCTTCACGCATCAGCGCCCAAATGGATTGTTGTTTTTTACGACTATCGCTCATCAAAATCTCCATTTCGTTGCCCTCAGTTAGCGCCTACAATAATTTGCTCATCTGAAACCGCGTTCAGGCAAAATAGAAAATATTCCAAGTCCTGCTCACCCGGAGCGCGTTTGTATCGCGTTGCAAATTCACGCACGTAAGGTAAAAGCAACATCGCTTCGCTTTTATCTATTTCAATGCCTACTTCCTGATATGCCAGTTGAACACCACGTGTACCCGAATGTTTGCCTAGTACCAATTCATGCGTACGCCCCAGGTCGTGAGGATTGAGCGCCTGATAGTTGTTAGGATCTTTTAGCAGGCCATCCACGTGAATACCTGACTCATGCGTGAACACACCCTTACCTACAACGCTTTTTTGATACGACATAGGACGCCCGGATGCGGACTCAACTAAGTCAGATACAGCAGATAAACCTTTGATATCGATACCTGCCTCAATTCCGTATAGGTGTTGCAAACCTAACACCACCTCTTCCATTGCCGCGTTACCCGCGCGCTCACCCAACCCGTTCACAGTAGTATTCAAGTGCGTAGCACCAGCAGCCGCTGCCGCCAGAGTATTTGCAGTAGCTAGTCCATAGTCGTCATGAGCATGCATCTCGATTTGCATATCAGTGCTTGCACAAATCTCGCTAAATACCTTCATGACGCCGAACGGCTCCATAACGCCTAATGTGTCTGCAAAACGAAAACGCGTTGCACCAGCAGCCTCTGCTGTTTCGATCACACGTTTGATAAAACTTAAGTCTGCACGCGATGCATCCTCACCACCCACACATACATCCAGACCAAGGTCTAATGCTTTGCGTACGTGATAATCCACAGCCGTTAATACCCAACCGTGAGTTTGATTCAATTTACGTTTGATTTGCTGTCTGGAAAGCGGTGTTGAAACATCAACCATATGCACGCCAAGATCTTTGCAGAAGATAAGATCATCTTCGCGCATGCGGCTCCATACCAATAGGCGCGCGTTCAAATCCAGAGAGGAAACTGCTCTAATACTTTCACACTCGTCTGCACCCATTGCAGGAATCCCAACCTCTAACTCCTGAACACCAATGTTGTCCAGGTGTTTGGCGATTGAGAGTTTTTCTTCCAGGGTAAACGCAACACCAGCAGACTGCTCTCCGTCTCTCAGAGTCGTATCATCAATGACTATATTGCGTTTAACTTCAGACATGGCAGCCTCTTAAACTCGTTTAACTTGAGTAATTGCAACTGCTATGCCATGTATTCAATAACTGAAAAATCAATGAGTTATGACAACAGATTGTTATCACACTCATTACATTGATGTTGCTATGTAGCAAAGCCTACACAAAACAACGACAGCACTTAAGCTATAACGTTTACAACCTCACACTGCATATTTAAAACTACAAAATAAAAAAAACCGCACTCCAATGCTCGGAGTGCGGTTGCTTAGAGAAAATACAATGTAACCAGAGAAGTTACACATTGTTGCTACCAAAGGGAATGAAAATGGCAGTAATCAAACCCCTATCTTTTAATCCCGCTTAACGGAGCTAGGGTGTTAAGCAAAAACAGGATTAAAAGCCTTTTCTGGTTCGCACACAGGACCTTGCTCGCTCCAATAAGGAGAAAGCTTTCTGAGGCGTTCCATGATTGGTGGTACTGCGGCAATCACCTTATCAATCTCTTCTTGCGTGTTATAACGCGATAAAGAAAATCGAACGGTTCCATGTGCAGCGGTGTAAGGAATATCCATCGCTCGCATAACGTGTGATGGCTCCAGTGATCCGGAGGTACAAGCAGAACCACTGGAAGCGGCAATGCCTTCTTTATTTAACAACATCAAAATCGCTTCACCTTCAATATATTCAAAAGCGATATTTGCAGTGTTTGGCAGACGGTTATCTACATCACCCGTGACAAACGCATTTGGCACTTGCGAAAGTATTCCCTCTTCCAAACGATCACGCAGCGCTTTAACAGTCGTATTTTCATACTCCATATGGTCCAGCGCCTGTTCACAGGCTTTGCCAAACGCCACAATAGCAGCCGCATTTTCCGTACCGGCACGACGACCACGCTCCTGGTGACCACCACGAAGAAGAGGACGAAAACGCAGACCACGGCGAACATACAACGCGCCAATCCCTTTTGGTGCGTGCAGTTTATGACCAGAAATAGATAACATATCGATCTTGGTATTTTTCAGGTCAATGGCAATCTTGCCCACCGCCTGAACCGCGTCTGTATGAAACATGACACCGGCGGCATTTGCCATCTCGGCCATCTCTTCAACAGGGAAGATTGTGCCGGTTTCATTGTTTGCCCACATAACCGAAACAATGGCGACCTTGTCAGTTAGCACCTTTTTGTACTCATCTAGGTCCAAACGTCCTTTGCCATCTACTTTTAGGCGATGAATGGTATAGCCATCCTTTTCAAGGTATTCGCACAACGTCAGAATCGCAGGATGCTCTACCACTGTAGTAATAATCTCTTTACGCTCTGGCTGAGCCTTAAGCGCTGACAGAATCGCAGTAGAGTCGGACTCAGTACCACATGAGGTAAATACGACCTCATGGTCATGTTCTGCACCTATCAGTGCCTGAACCTGTTTACGCGCCTGCTTTAGAGCACGCCCTACGCTTTCACCAAATTGATGAATAGATGAAGGGTTGCCGTAGAACTCTGTGAAATACGGCATCATTGATTCAACCACTTCAGGATCAACTTTAGTGGTCGCGTTATTATCCAGATATATTCCCGTCGTCATAACAGTTCTCCCACTATTTATACAGCTTGAGCTTTCGCCATTTCAGTATGAGGTAGCACCTTCACAAACTCACCCAGTGCTTCAATCATCTTCTGCTGAACACCACCAAGCGTTGCAGATGCCAATTGACAACCAGAACAAGCGCCTGTCAGTTTCACATAGATAGTCTTGCCATCAACATCAATCAGTTCAGCATCACCATTGTCTGCTTGCAGAGTTGGGCGAACCTCTTCCAGCACCTGCTCGATAACCTTGATCTTCTGCACCATCGTTAACTTGCCTTTAACGCCAGTGGTAGCAACCAGCGGTACCAGATCTTCGTCAGGCTTGGGCGATGCAGCTTCACTTGGCAGTGGTTCGCCCATCGCTTCCCACGTTTTTGCGATAACCTCTTCAATCTTCTCGTGACAGGTTGAACAACCACCGCCTGCTTTAGTGTAGTTAGTTACATCCTCAACCGTTGTCAGGCGATTAGCCCGCACTTGCTGCTCAATCATTGGAGCTTCAATACCGAAGCACTTGCAAATCAATTCGCCTTCTTCGTGGTCATCAACCCACTCTTCACCGCGGTAATTAGCGACAGCTGCTTCAAGCGCCTCTTTACCCATTACGGAGCAATGCATTTTTTCTGGGGGCAAACCGCCCAAGAAGTCTGCGATATCCTGGTTAGAAACTTTCAATGCTTCATCCACAGTCATACCTTTGATCATTTCAGTCAATGCAGAAGAAGATGCAATGGCCGAACCACAACCAAAGGTTTGAAAACCGGCATCCAGGATTGTATCGTTTGTGTCGTCTACTTTCAGTGTCAGGCGTAACGCATCACCACAAGAAATCGAA
>JBNKYV010000069.1:0-6367 GCA_050301075.1 Gammaproteobacteria bacterium | reverse complement strand
CGTGTTACCGGAATGGAAGCGGGTATGATTCGCTAATCTGCGATTACGTTATCAAAAATAAAAACGGCTGAGTTCCTAATG
The DNA here is from genome assembly GCA_050301075.1 of Gammaproteobacteria bacterium. Lineage (GTDB taxonomy): Bacteria > Pseudomonadota > Gammaproteobacteria > Tenderiales > Tenderiaceae > JBNKYV01. Next base: position 6,286 of record JBNKYV010000069.1, on the reverse strand, counting down.
AACTCAGCCGTTTTTTTATGGCTTATATTTATGCTGCTTCAGTGTTGCCGATCGGCTTAATCAGAAGTGAATGACCGGTCATTGCTTTAGGTTGCGAGAGTCCCATCAGCTGCAAAATAGTGGGGGCTACGTCTTTCAGGCCACCGCCCGGAGATAACTCCCACGTCTCTTTGTCGATAATCATGCACGGAACCGGATTTTGCGTATGTTGTGTGTGTGGCTTGCCTGTATCCGGATCCACTAACACCTCGCAATTGCCGTGATCTGCGGTTAACAAGACTGAGTAACCCTCTTTAACCGCGCAGTCCAGTACGCGTCCCACTTCTTGATCCAAAGCCTCAACCGCTTTAATGACAGCATCTCGAATCGCGGTATGGCCGACCATATCACCATTGGCAAAATTGACGACGATAAAGTCATAGCGTTCATTTTCCATGGACTCGATAACCGAGTCTGCAACATCGTGCGCACTCATTTCCGGTTGCAGGTCATAAGTGGCCACTTTGGGCGATGAGACAATTAAACGGTCTTCGTTAGGGAAGGGATCGCCACGGCCACCGTTAAAAAAGTAGGTGACGTGTGCATACTTCTCGGTCTCTGCGCAGTGGAACTGAGTCAAGCCTGCGTTATAGATAGTCTCTGCCAGCGTGGTTTCAGGTTGCTCTTCGCTGAACGCAAATGGTAGCTGAAAGTAGCTGTCATAGTTGGTCATGCAGGTAACGGTAACCGGCTGAAAATCAGCGCGATCAAATTCTTCAAAATCGGATTTAGATAGCGCAGCCGTTAATTGGCGTGTGCGGTCTTTTCTGAAATTAAAAAAGATAACCGCATCGTTTGCCTGAATAGGTGTAGCGCTATCTAAGACGGTAGGTTTGATAAATTCGTCTGTATCACCTTGGTCGTAAGCTTGTTGCACTGCTTCAGCAAATGAGTGCGCTCGTGGGCCTTTGTTGTTAACGATTGCTTGCCATGCCAATTCGGTGCGATCCCAGCGTTTGTCGCGATCCATCGCATAGTAACGGCCACTGACAGTGGCTATGGAGCCATTTGCGTCAGCAAGGGCTGATTCAACAGACTCTATATAGTCGATGGCTGATTGCGGTGGTGTGTCGCGTCCATCGGTAATCACATGCAGCAAAGGTTTAACATCATATTGTTTGCACATTTTAAATAGCGCATATAGATGGCGCATGTGACTATGAACCCCGCCTTCAGATACCAGTCCGATCAGGTGGATGGGGCGATTGCTCGCTTTTGCCTGATTAATGGCATTTAACAGCACCTGGTTGGAATAAAAGCTTTTATCTTCAATTGAGTCATCAATGCGCACCAGATCTTGGCGCATGATTGCACCAGAGCCGAGCGTTAAGTGCCCAACCTCTGAGTTACCCATTTGTCCGTTAGGCAAGCCAACGGCTTTACCGGATGCTTCAAGCTCCGTGAACGGATAACGCGCAAAATATTCATCCAGATGCGGTGTTTTTGCGGCGGCAATGCCGTTGTTGATGCTGCTGGGGTTGATACCAAAACCGTCGAGTATGACGAGTAGCGTGGGGCGGCGTGCTGAACTGTTCATTGCTTTCCTGAAACTTGATCTGCTTATAACTGATTATTCTATCACTTCGTTACATCGATATTAAAAATAGTACGCATGTGTAACTTCAGTTATAAGCGGCTGAAAAGCGCTGTTCTTGAGGGTTTTAATACGAATTTGAAGCTAAAAAACTGGTAAAGATTTCCCCTTTTTTACCGTTATCAATAGTAGAACTTATTGAAGTTTCCGTAGGGTCCGTTGTTGCTCTCAAAAACGTGTAGGACACGGTTATTTCAAGTGAATTACTTTCTGCATTAGTGACTTAGAAAGGGAGTTTACAATGGACGTGCGACCTACAAAATTGCTGATATCGATCGCCCTCCCGGCGCTTATATCCTTAAGTGGAAGCGCTGTTGCGTCCGTGGACGCACGAATCTCCCAAACTAACGTAACACCAGTCGATATTAATTGTATTCAATGGGAGGAGCCTGGCTTAGGCTCTTATCGTAATATTATGCCTTGTGGTGCAACACATCGTGCTAGCACAGGCAGTCCGGTAGAGATCAGTGAGATAGCAGATCTTTACTATTATGGCGATGGTGTTAAGCAAAGTTATGAGGAGGCAGCCAAGTTATATCGTAAAGCGGCAGTGCAGAACTTTGCCTACGCGCAGTTTAGTCTTGGGTATATGTATAGTCGTGGTGAAGGCGTTCCTCAGGATACATGGCTGGCGCTTAAATGGTTGCGTAAAGCAGCGGATAACGGTTTAGCCGCAGCTCAGTATACCGTGGGTGATATGTACTATTACGGTGATGGTGTTGCACAAGATTTTAATGAAGCCGTGAGCTGGTATCGTAAAGCTGCCGAGCAAGATTACAGCTTTGCTCAATACAGCATGGGTTACATGTACAAAAAAGGTACTGGTGTAGAGCAAAACTACGATACTGCGATGGAGTGGTTGAAAAAAGCTGCTGAACAATCACATCCTGATGCACAGGTCAGTATTGCCTATATGTATCTCAATGGTGAAGGTGTTGAGACAGATACAAAACGTGCTTACATCTGGTTTTATCGCGCAGCTGTGCAAGGGCATGCTGCAGCGCAGAATAATTTAGGTTACATGTATCGCGCAGGCATTGCGGTTGATCAGAATTATGAGCGTGCCATTATGTGGTATTCAAACGCAGCACGTCAGGGTTATGCAGAGGCACAAAGCAGTCTCGCTTATATGTATCAAAAAGGTCAGGGTGTTGAGGTTGATGTGCAAAAAGCCATTGATCTATACGAAAGTGCAAGTGCGCAGGGTGAAGTGACTGCTCAGTTTAACCTTGGCTTGATCTACCTGACCGGTAACGGTGTTGAACGTGATCTGGGTAAAGCGGCCAATTGGCTAACGTTGGCTGCACGCCAAGGTGATGCGGATGCTCAGTATTATCTGGCAACGTTGTACCGAAATGGATGGGGTGTAGCGCAAGATATTAATCAGGCATTGCGTTGGTATCGCTTGTCTGACCAAATGGGTAATACCGCAGCCAAACACGAGATTGAAACGATTGAGGCGGATCTTTCAGCTGCTGTTACTGCACCGGAAATGCCATCTCCGCATGATGCGGTTGCTCGTCGCTAGATTTATATGAAGTCGTAAATTAGAAAAGGGCGCCTCGTGGGCGCCCTTTTTTATGACCATTTGTTAATTCCTAGTGGTGAAAACGCATCCACCAGTCGGTAGCCATTTTTTCTGCTTTTTGTATTTCTGCAGATGTTAATTTTGGGGTTACGGCTGTGCGTGCATCAATGGCATTCTGAAACTCTACCGAGGCTGCAATCTCATACCACATTAAGGCAGTAACGAGATTTTTGTCGACGCCGTGCCCCTCTTCGTGGGCAACACCCAGTAGATATTGAGCCGTTGGTATGCGTTGTTCCGCTGCGCGTGTCAGCCATTTAATGGCTTCTTTGTTGTCTTGCTGTACACCATCGCCACGGATATACATTAAACCCAGTGTTAGTTGAGCATCGGCAACCTCTTTGTCGGCGAGCTTCTGATACCATTTGGCTGCTTGCTGTAGATCTTGGTTTACGCCGTCGCCTTTGAAGTAACGGGTGGCCAGTTCTACCTGTGCCTGTAGGTTGTCTTGTTCGGCTTGTTGAATCAGTGACTCTACCGTAGCGTTAGATAAATCTGTTTCTGCCCAAGCGATATTCAAAGAAGATGTGAGAATTGTCGTTACAGCAAGTATCTGCACCCAAAAACGTGGCATGGTCGTTAAATCCTGTCTGTTTAATGCGCTGGCTATTATAGGGGATTCGGTCGGGCGGCCCAAGCTGTAATAGGGTGGATGGCCCTTGCGATCACGGGGGTATTAAACAGCAATCTGCTTGTTTTTAATGCGAAAAATTCGTAAGGTTAGGCGGGGGATTTGGTTCGGTGTTTGATTTAGGGATTGGGAAAAAGATGAAGCGTAGCTTTGTTGCTGTGTTCTTGCTCGTGTTTGGCATGTCTTGCGTACAGGCCGAGGTTTATAAAACGCCTCGTTTGGCAGAAGACGGCGTCCATGATCCTGAAAATGATGCAGTAAAAGTGCTGCAAGAGCCTGTAGAGTCCATGATCGATTTCCCTATGGATCGTTTGGGGCTGATTAACTGGGTACAGGCACTGCGTGATGGCAAAATTAATCCGCGTCGTAGCCGTACGGGCGATGAGTCCGAAGGCGAGAAGATGGAAGAGATGGATATGGACGTCATCATGAAGCAGACCGCTAACATGCCTAACGTACGTTTTCCCCATCTTGCTCATACCGAGTGGCTAACGTGTAACAACTGCCATCCTAAGATTTTTATTCCCCAGTTAGAGGCGAATAACGTCAATATGGATGCAATCCTCAAAGGTGAGTTTTGTGGCCGTTGCCATGATAAGGTTTCGTTTAGCCTGCTGACATGCGAGCGTTGCCATAGCGTGCCGCATGAAAAGTCCAACAAGGCTTATATCAATCTAGATAAATAGCTTGCCTAGACTGCGCCAGCGGTTATGGCGGCGTATTTGGCGTAGGAAATTCCCGTAGGGCAGATCATGCTCTCTTTCTAATGCTTGAGCGTTTGCTTTAAGCTGTTTGTGTTTGGGGATAGATTTTTCAGACACAGCGGCAAAGGCGATTACATTGCCTTTATCATTTGCCGGTACGGTAAGCACGTTAAAGTGAAAGGCCGACTCTATATTCCCCATGGTTTCTGAATACAGATCTTCTTTGTGGTTCCAAAGGTTCATCACGAATGTGCCTTTGGCGTTTAGGTGATCGTAGCAGGCGTTAAAAAAACTCTGCTGTTTTATCGATTCAGCAACACCGTCATGCTCAAAGGCATCTACCAGAATCAGGTCGTATTCCTTGTTATCAGCGTAGCGCGAAACCAAATAGTCAAAACCATCATCTATGTGAATGGTTAATCGATCCGTCTCAGGAAGATTGAAATAACCATGTGCGAGCTTTGCGACGTCGGCACGGTATTCAACAGCATCAATGTCACAATCAGGGAAATGGTGTAAAAAGAATTTCGCCAGTGATCCGCCGCCTAGGCCAATTAATAAAATGCGCGTGGGTGCTGGTGTGAAAATCAGTCCTGCTGTCATTAACTGGGTGTAGGGAAGTATCAGGCGTTCGGGCGCGCGCATGTCCATTGCACTCTGTTTTGCTTCGCTACCAAAATAGAGTGCACGAATATTATCTTCCTGGGCGACCTCGATGACGCCCTCGTCATTAACGGTTTTGTGAAGAGTTACCCGGTGAGCCATTGCAAACTTCAGCTTTCAAAATAAAGGAGGAGAATGATTTTACCCGATTGGGTGCAATGAAGGTGGCATAAAGCAGGGGAGATGTAGAACACCTCCCAATGCTGAAGGACTTACTTAAAGAAGGCTAATTGATATTTGAACGAAGGTTCGCGTTTGCGAGTTGTTCTGACCAGTTACCAAGCGATGTTTCATCCAGAGACTGTTCACTATTAGCGGTATCATCAAGCAGAGAGGCTAAAGTAATCCCTTTCAAATAGCCTTGAATTTGAAGGCTAAGTTTGTCCCATACTTCTTGTGTTTTTTGGTGGCGCGCATCAATGCGCCCCATTGGGTTACCTTTATCAAATTTATCGTCAACGGCGATAACGATGTCGGTAATGGATATTTCATTCGCTGGTCGTCCAAGGCGATAGCCCCCCCCAGGGCCACGAGTACCTTGCACGAGTTTGGCTTGTCTAAGCCGGGCAAAAAGTTGTTCTAGATAAGAAAGTGATATCCCCTGGAATTCCGATATATCTGCAAGTGTAACCTTTTGCCCGTCTCTGGCATTAATTGCCAAATCCAGCATAGCTGTAATGGCATAATGCCCTTTGGTTGACAGTCTCATTGTGCCCTCTCCTCATTAGTATTAGAACTCAATCCATACTCTCCCACTCGGAAATTAGTGTGGCACACGCATTTCAGATTTTCCAGCTTATAAACCAAATTTTGCATGGTTTAACAAAAATAAGGTTTATATTTTTTGCTGAAATAACTATCAGCTAATTAGTTGTTATTTAACTAATCAACGCATAAAGGAAATACACACATAAACTATCAATGAATTACAACTTTATCCTTTAGGGTAGGTTAGGGGTATGAAGTAGACGATCAATTGTCGATTGAATAAATGACCCCATGCGTGCGCCAAGTGGTTTTTTAAAACTATAGCTCACTTCGTACAAATCGCTATGTTTACTGCTCTC
>JBNKYV010000068.1:0-8435 GCA_050301075.1 Gammaproteobacteria bacterium | reverse complement strand
TGTTGAACCCGTTTTTTGTAATATCGCCTATCACGTAACACAACGCCAAAAGCTGATTGTCTCCTGTTACGACGATGCGCATCTGGCACACGTCAAAGCTTGCCTGACTGAGCGCGACTGCAATCTTGATGAAGTACAACTGCACGTTGTGCCGTCTAACGACAGCTGGACCCGCGACCACGGCCCGATTACCATTTATCGTGATGGCGCTACTGTATTAATGGATTTCCAGTTTAATGGCTGGGGTAAAAAATACGAATCCACCCTGGATAACGCCATCACACAAAACCTGCATATCCTCGATGCCTTTGGCGCGACCGAGATAAAAACTGTCAAACTGGTGCTTGAGGGCGGCAGTATTGAGAGCGATGGCAAAGGCACACTGCTCACCACCAGCCAATGCCTGCTGACACCAACACGCAACCCTCAACTAAATAAAGAAGGCGTTGAACACGCACTGGCAGAGACTCTAGGTTTTACTCACTTTCTCTGGTTGGAGAACGGCCACCTTGAAGGCGATGATACCGACAGCCACGTAGACACGCTGGCAAGACTGTGTAATGAAGAGACCATCTGCTACGTCAGCTGTGATGATCCAAGCGATGCACACTTTGAAGCACTGCAAGCGATGGAAAAAGAGCTGCAAGCCTTCCGCACGCAAGACGGCAACCCCTATCGTTTGATCGCATTGCCCATGGCCACACCCGTTATCAATGCGGACGGTTCACGCCTGCCAGCCACATACGCAAACTTTTTAATTATCAATGGTGCAGTACTGGCACCTGTTTATAACGACCCTGCCAAAGATGATCAGGCGATACAGGCTTTGCAAAGCTGTTTTCCAGATAGAGACATCATCGCCATTGATTGCTCACCTTTGATTGAACAATACGGCAGCCTGCATTGTGTCACCATGCAACTACCTGCTGGCGCCATTAGCAAATAATTCAGAAGTACAGACCATGAAAAACAAAACACTTACCGTTGGCCTAGTACAACGCAGCTGCTCTGCCAATATTGAAGAAAACCTTAACGCCAACGTTGAAGCCATCACAAAAGCAACGGAACAAGGTGCCAAACTGGTTCTGCTACAAGAGCTGCACAACAGCCTATACTTTTGCCAAACAGAAGATGTGAATCAGTTTGATCTGGCCGAAACCATTCCCGGCCCTAGCTGCGAAACATTGGCCAAAGTTGCCAAAGAGTGCAATGTGGTTATCGTCAGCTCACTGTTTGAAAAACGTGCCACCGGTCTTTATCACAACACCTCGGTCGTTTTTGAAAACGACGGCAGCATCGCCGGCAAATACCGCAAGATGCACATCCCGGATGATCCCGGCTTTTATGAAAAATTCTATTTCACACCTGGTGATCTCGGTTTTAATCCCATCGAAACTTCGGTAGGCAAATTGGGTGTACTGGTCTGTTGGGATCAATGGTACCCAGAAGCAGCCCGCCTGATGGCCCTGGCCGGTGCTGAACTGTTGCTCTACCCCACAGCAATCGGTTGGGACCCGCGTGATGATGACGATGAACAACAGCGCCAGCGCGATGCCTGGGTCACCATCCAACGCGGCCACGCCGTGGCCAATGGTGTGCCTGTCCTGGTGTGTAACCGTACCGGCCACGAGACTGATCCATCTGGCCAAAGCGAAGGTATTCAATTCTGGGGCACCAGTTTTGTCACGGGGCCGCAAGGTGAGATTCTGGCTGAGGCCAGCACCGATCACGAAGTGGTGTTGATGGCAGAGATCGACATGGAACGTAGTGAACACACGCGCCGCATCTGGCCATACCTGCGTGACCGCCGCATTGATGACTATCAGGACCTAACTAAACGCTACCGCGACTAAACAGGCATCTCTCGCAGCTTTTCGATGCTATCTGGTTGTTAACATTAGATTATAAGCATTGACTCCTAGCACAACTGGGTTCATATTTATAAAAGAGTCCTTGAACAAGCCAAGCTTTGCTCAAGGGCTCCATAAAATACGCGGGACAGAGGAGCACACGATAAAGCAATGGATGCGCCAATTGTGATTGCCCACCGGGGCTATGCCAAACGTTTTCCTGAAAATACCTTGGTCAGTATTGAAGAGGCCTTGAAGGCAGGGGCGCGTCACGTTGAATTTGATGTTCAGCTCACCAGCGATGGTATTCCCGTCGTTCTCCATGATGCCAACCTAAAACGCACCACTGGCACCAACAAACGCATCATGCGCATGGAGTACACCAAGCTCGATGGCATTCTGGTGAACGAAGCCAAAGCCCACCCAAAGAAATTTGCCAACGTCGGCATTCCCACACTTGAATCCGTTATCGCTCTGTTTGAACAATGGCCCAAAGCGCGCGCCTTTGTTGAGATCAAACAGGAATCTATTGATGAATTCGGCATTGAAAAAGTCATCAAAACCCTGCTTAAAACCTGCAAACCGATTCTTGATCGTTGTGTACTCATCGCCTATGACGATTTAGCACTGCGCTGCGGTCGTGCCATGGGCTTTGACAAGGTTGGCTGGATCTTAAAAAAATATAATGACGAGGCGCTCTCTACAGCTGCCAGTCTTAACCCCGATTACCTCTTCTGTAACTATCAAAAGCTACCCAAAAAGAACCCCGAACTATGGCCAGGCCCGTGGCAATGGGTGTTCTATGAAGTGACTCAACCCAAGGTTGCCTTTGAACTGGCAGAACTGGGGGCAAAATATGTTGAAACCATGGCTGTCGCAGAAATGCTGAAAGACCCAGCACTGCGAGATCGGAGTGGCGTTGTCGACTAGCTATGATGTCGTCGTAATCGGTGGTGGTATACACGGCGCAGGCGTTGCCCAAGCTGCCGCAGCAGCAGGGCAATCGGTTTTAGTTCTTGAGCAAACTGCCCTCGCATCTGGCACTTCCTGCAAATCAAGCAAACTCATCCACGGCGGTCTGCGTTATCTCGAAAGCGGCCAATTCAATCTGGTGCGCGAATGTCTACACGAACGTACGCTACTATTAAAGCTGGCACCTGATCTGGTCAAACTCAGACCGTTTTATATCCCCATCTATCCACACACCACTCGTCGCCCATGGCAAATCCGCAGCGGCTTAAGCATCTATGCAGCACTCGGTGGTTTGATCGAAGATGCGCGCTTTAAAGTCGTACCGAAAAAACGTTGGGAAAGTCTCGATGGCCTCTACACCATGGGGCTGGAAAAGGTCTTCTGCTATTACGATGCACAAACCGACGACGCCGAACTCACCAAAGCTGTTATGGCCTCTGCCCAATCACTCGGCACAGTATTGGAAATGCCCGCAGAATTGATATCTGCTGAACGTAATGATGAAGGCTACGCCATTCATTATAAAAAAGACGACCAAGAGATCGAATGCCAAGCCAGCTTCGTCATCAATGCGTCAGGTCCGTGGGCCAACCACGTATTAAACCGCATCAACCCGAAAATCACGCAACTGGATGTTGATCTGGTACAAGGCACACACATCATACTCGACGGCCATGCCACACAAGGCATCTACTACGTAGAGGCACCACAAGATAAACGCGCCGTATTCGTTATGCCCTGGCACGACAAAATCATGGTCGGCACCACAGAAACAATTTACAAAGGTGACCCTGCCGACGTTGCACCACTGCCGGAGGAGATAGAATATCTGTGCCAGACCTTGCAGCACTACTTCCCACACTACCTAAACATACACGCAGAGAACATCGACTCAGCCTTTGCCGGTTGCCGCGTACTACCGCGCACCGCAAGCACCGCCTTCTCACGCCCGCGTGACACCATCTTCCATACCGATGATGCAGACAATCCCAGACTGGTGACGATTTATGGCGGCAAACTCACCGCCTATCGTGCGACAGCAGAGAATTTAATTAATCAGTTTAAGTCAGCGATGCCAGAGCGTGAGGCAGTTGCAGACACACGCGAACTACCACTCACGCCACAAACATAAGCAACGTTATTTAGAGTCGAAGTGGTAGCTGGCTTCAATATAAACAGCCCGACTCTCTAGCGGATAATCATTTATGACTGTAGCAGGCCCGGGTTCACGAGCATCGGTATCAGTGAAATTCCGAATACCAGCAGTTACACCCAGTGGATAATTTGCTACGTTGTGACAACGTAACGCGACATCAACCATAGTGTAATCATCTATTTGAGAGCGAGTATCACCGTATGCACGTCGTCTGTCTGCCACCCAGTTGATTTGAGGCATCAAACTACACATTTGATTCATTTTAAAACGAATACCCAACGATGCCTGACGGGATGGCGCGTTAGCAACAGGCTCTCCCGTATTGCTATCTTCAGACTGTTGCACCACAAAATTGGCAAGCACGACGACGTCGTTCGAGGCATTCCATTTAACATCTGCCTCAAAACCATATCCATCCTGATCATTCTCATTCTCAGCAACTCCAGTACTGAAATCAATCAGGTCCTTAATCTGATAACGAAAAAAATTAAACACTGTCTCCGTATTAAAGTTAGGTCTGTAGTCAAACACCAGCTCCAACATATCAATAGTTTCAGGCTGAACGTTAGGATTACCTAGAACAGACGGGTTATTTCTGAAGTAAAGCTCGTTAAGAGCCGGTGCACGGAATGCTCGTCCGTACAACAGTTTTGAAGTCAGGTTATAGTCCATCGCCCAAACTAAAGCCAAACGCGGATTGGTAGTACTGCCAAAATCCGAAAATTCATCGTAGCGTATACCCGCGGTCAACTCCCAATCAGATAGGAAGCGCCATTCGTCTTGTGCAGAAACATAACGCACTTGCCGTGTTTGACGATTCATAAAGTTACTTGGCGTACCTGTAACATCGGTCAACGAACCATCAATCACCGTATCTGACAACATACTCAACACAGAAGTATCAATAACGCCTGGACCAAAGTTTTGTGTTGCCTTCCCTTTAATATCAACAGCCATAAAGCCAACTGCTAACCTGATGGTATGACTCTTAATATCTTTAAACGTCAATGCACTTTCAAAAAAGACTGTGTCGCCCTCTCCCCCGGGATTCCCCAAATAACCATCAGAAAAAATCACAAATCCGGCATTTGGGTTAGGGTTCTTGGCACCTTGCAAATTACCATCAGTCGCCAACAGAACGCGCGCACCAGGTGGCAACAATTGAAAAGTCGCCTGTTGATCCATATAGGTGTAAGAGAACTGCGTATCCAGCGCTAGCAAATCTGTTAAATCATCGTCATGGTATTTAAGCATCAGGGTATAAAGCTCTGCTGTTTGCCTGCCTACAGTATCAATCGCCTGTGCAGCGCCCGCTCCTTGACCTCCATCCCATAAACGCCAACTGTTAAGCCATACCTTCCATTCATTCTTTAAGAAGGTGAGTGAGGTGTTCATTTGATTGAACTGTGTATTCAACGCAACGGGCGCCAAGCTGGCATTAGGAATATCAGGTAGATGACTTATTCCGAGAGGAGAAGTACTGGCCTGATTGTAAAGCGAGTCAAATAGTGTTTGAGTATCTGCATCTATAACTCGACTTTTATCCCCTTCACTTTTTGAGTACTCAAAACTAAACGCTGTACTCCACCCCTTAATATTTCCTCCATGTTGTACCCATACATCTTTTGAACTAAAAGAACCTAACCGTGCGCCAACAACAGTCCCATCAAGTTCGTCAGCATCTTTAGTAATTATATTTATCACGCCTGAGAATGCATCAGCCCCATATACTGCAGAGCCTGGTCCACGAATGATTTCGATGCGGGAAATATTTGCTACGTTAAGACGAAAAAGCGGAATCAAGGCCCCATTCACCTGATTGTCCATATTGACACCATTGATGAGAATCTGAACCTGCGGAGTCAGTTTGGTTTTGATTCCGCGAATAATATAGTTGGCCTCCAGGCGCGTATCTGTCTTCCCTACATGCAGGCCTGGAACAACCTCTAAAACCTCATCAAGGTTTCGAGCTCCCATCGCTTCGATATCTTTGGCCGTAATGACAGTTGCAACAGACGGAGCAAGGTGAAGAGGTTTAAATGTACCAGTGGCGATGCTAATCAGCTCTTCATCGCCGTAGAGTAGAAAGGGGTCATCTTCGATATCAGTAGACGCCAGAAAGTCCTGAGCCATTAAGTTTTGACTTATCAACAGGCTACACCCAGCAGCCAAAATAATGCCTGTGAGTTTATCTCTATTCACCACAACCTCCCCCCCACTACTCAGCGCAGGTATCGATACAGAAAGATCGCGCCTACATATATCAGGAAGGCTTTTCCTAACCCCATACCGTTAGATTAGTACAAATTAGCGTTTTCTAAAGCACTTAGCGGCCGAAGAGGGAAATTTACAACCCACAGCCTCATTCCCTTCTAATAGCACCGCTAGGCCAAACCCAGTAAAATGTCGCCCTTTCAGATAATTAAAAGACGGGATTAGGGAATGAAGAGCCTTTGGGACGATAACGAAGCCAAACAATACGAAGATGATCTGGGCCTGCGTGTGTACACTTCGCGCCTGTTGGGCCGTGATACCTCGTTAGTGCTGCACGGCGGCGGTAATACCTCTGTAAAAGCCACTCAAACCAATCTGGTAGGCGAGAAAGAGGAACTGCTAATGGTGAAAGGCAGTGGCTGGGATTTAGAGACTATCGATCGCCCCGGCTTCCCTGCGGTGAACCTGAATCACCTCATCAAACTGGCGCAATTGGAATCCCTGAGTGATCCGCAAATGGTCAATGAGCTACGCACACACATGACCGACGCATCCGCCCCAACTCCATCGGTAGAAGCGATCCTGCACGCCACGCTGCCATTCAAATTCGTTGACCACACTCATGCCGATGCTGTGGTAACGATCACTAACACCCCAGGTGGTCTGGAGAAGATCAAAGAGATCTATGGCGATACCGTTGTCATCGTGCCTTACATCATGCCCGGTTTTGATCTCGCGCGTTTGTGTGCGATTGAGTTTGAAAAACAGCGTAACGAAAACACCATTGGCATGGTACTGATGAATCACGGCATCTTCTCATTTGCTGACACTGCTAAAGAGTCTTACGAGCGCATGATTGAGCTGGTGGGCAAAGCGGAAGATTACATCAAAGAGAAAGGCGCCTGGGATGTAGCCTATAACGTTAAGCAGAACGTTGAAGCACAACCCATTGCATTAGCAGAATTACGTAAGGCCGTATCACACGCCGCTGGCACACCTGTAGTACTGCGCAGCCAACGCGATGAAAAAGCTCTGAGCTTTTGCCAACGTGATGATGTTGCCAGCATCGCACAGCAAGGCCCCGCCACACCGGATCACGTTATCCGTACCAAACGTCTGCCACAAGTTGGCCGCGATGTTGAAGCTTATGTAAACGCATACAAAGCCTACTTCGACGAGCATGCGCCTAACGCGCGTGAGCCTAAAACGATGTTGAAACCAGAACCACGCGTGATCCTTGATCCAGAGCTGGGCATGGTAACGGTTGGCAAGAGCGTGAAAGAGGCCAACATCATTGCCGACATCTACGATCACACCATGGACATCATCGCCCGCGCCGAACAACTGGGTGGCTGGCAAGCACTTTCAGCTCAAGACATCTTCGACATGGAGTATTGGGATCTAGAGCAAGCCAAACTCCGTAAGGGCGGTAGCGCGCCTGTATTCCAAGGTGAAGTGGCACTGATTACCGGCGCAGCTTCAGGCATTGGTAAAGCGTGTGTTGAATCTATGCTGGCACGCGGTGCGGCTGTGATTGCCATCGATATCGATCCAAAAGTGGAAACACTGTTTGGCCGTGCAGACGTATTGGGCATTACTTGCGATGTATCGAATGATGCGCAACTGACCACTGCCGTTAAACAAGGCGCCGCGCACTTTGGTGGTATCGACATGTTGGTACTGAATGCTGGCATCTTCCCTGGTGGTTGCAAGATCGCTGAACTCAGCACAGAAGAGTGGCGCAAAGTGATGAACATCAATTTGGACGCCAATCTGACACTTATGCGCGAAGCTTATCCGTTCCTGAAACTGGCGCCCAATGGTGGCCGTGTTGTGGCTATGGGTTCCAAAAACTTTTTAGCTCCCGGCCCAGGTGCTATCGCCTACTCCTCTTCAAAAGCTGCACTGACGCAAATGACGCGCGTAGCAGCGCTGGAATGGGGTGCAGACAACATTCGTATCAACACCCTGCACCCAGACTGCGTATTCGACACCGGCATCTGGACAGACGAAGTACTGGCCGCACGTGCCGAACATTACGGCCTGACTATTGATGAATACAAACGTAAAAACGTAATGAAGATTGAAGTCACCAGCCGTGATGTCGCGGAGCTGACAGCAGAGATGTGTGGTCCGCTGTTTGCCAAGACAACTGCATCGCAAGTGCCAATTGATGGTGGGAATGATCGCGTGATTTAAGCACGTGATTTTCTAAACATCAGATAGCGACAGACCGAACCAAT
>JBNKYV010000067.1:0-2620 GCA_050301075.1 Gammaproteobacteria bacterium | reverse complement strand
ACGCGTAACACATCCTGTTGTTGCCAAAGAATGAAGCTGGCCTCTACGCGATAGCCATCGCCCAGGCGTTGCCAAAGTTCAGGTGTTGAGGTGAGATCAGAGATGACCAACACGCGTTGTTCTTCCACGCCTAGTGCGGAGACTTTTGTGAAGCCGACGGGTTCAACGGTGCGCACTTGGCCTAGCAGTGGTTGTTCACCACCCCAGCGTTCAAATTGCACTGCGGTACCGGGGGTGATTTGCACAGCGTCAGAAGAGAGTACATCCACCTCAATTTCCAAATGGTTAGGGTTGCCCACTTCAATTAATGGCGCGCCCGCACTGACCACTCCCTCGCTTTCACGCATCAGCCTTAATACGCTACCTTTAATGGGCGAGGTGATCGCCAGTTGGTCACCACCTTCTGTTGTGCCGGCATAAGAGAGTGCTGTTTTTGCTACCTCAAGCTCATGGCGGGCGATATCGACGGCAAATTGTGCAGATTGCTCCAGTGCCTGACTGCTACGTACCTTGGTTAATGCCAGGTCTTCATCTTCAACAGATGCACACTGGACTTTGCACAGTTCAACGATGCGTTGATACTCCAGTTGTGCCAGTTCGGCTTCTGCCTGTGCCGCTGCGGCCTTTTCCCTTGCAGCGTCAAAAGCTGCTTCGGCCGCTTCTACACGTGCAATGGCAGTTGCACGGCTGCGTGGGTCGAGCGCGGCGGAGGGCAATGGTTCCAGCTTGAGAAGTGTTTGCCCTTGGCTGATCGAGTCCCCGACGTTTAAATCTATACGTCTGGCATAGCCTGCCACTGGGGCGGAGATAACGTAACGATCTATCACACGAGTTTTGCCTTCTTCCTCAATGGTGACGCTGAGTGGGCCTTTTTTCACCACGGCAAAATCCACCTGTTGCGGAACAGGTTGAAAGCCTTTGATGATGAGTGCGGTAATCGCGACAACGGCTACGCCTATGCCGGCGACTCTGCGAATTTGCATCTATTTTTCCCCGTAAATGATCCCTATTAAAAAGGATATAATTTTTCTGTTCAAAAGTTGTAATATTTTGAAGGTACAACTAGCTGTAACCTGAGTTTTTGTGCTGTTGTCTTGGTTGAAGGCTGCTAATCATTAAAGGTGGGGTTATGGATGAATTAGATTTTTCTGATAAACCGGTTGTGTATAAACACAGTCGTATTTCTGCTGCGGTGACGACTGCCCAGGTGCGTGAGTCTATTAAGCGTAATGCGCGTCCGACGTTGAGTCCTTTACGCATGCGTGAGATTGAACTGCGATTAGAGGAGAAGCGTTTACAGAAAGAGTTAAACGAGTTTTACGACTACTGATGCTGATTTTTTGGGGGCGGGGCTACTCTTTGGTTTTGAGTACGGCAATCAGGTCCAGGTTATCCAGTTTGCGACGTACGATTAAGCCAGAGAGTAACGATGAAACCAGCACTACCGTGGCAGCAAAGGCGTAGGTGCTGTTGTTGATAATCACTGGTACTCGGTAGAGCTCTGACTGCAGTTCAGCCGCAATCATGTCGCATAGGGCATAGCCAATCCATAAACCGAAGGGGATGGCGACCAAGGTTAACAGCGCCAGTTCTCCCAATAATATGTATGAGATCTCTCCCCGGGTAAAACCGAGTACGCGCAGGCTGGCGAGTTCCCGGTCGCGTTCAGTCAGCGTAATGCGCGCACTGTTGTAAACCACACCAAAACTGATGATGACGGCAAATATGGTGGTGATGGTGGTGACGAAGATCATCGTCTCATCCATGGTCTTATTAAAGTTATCGATCTCATTTTTGCGTTGCACGGTGCCGGCGACGCGGGGGGCATCTTTCAGCGCCCGATACACCTGATCTGCCAGCGGTGGATCAATCGCTAAATAGGCCCCACTAATGGCGTGGCCCTCTTTCATAAAGCGGTTAAGGGCGTTGAGCTCCATATAGGCCATCACGCCCAGGTACTCTTTCACCAGCGCGACGACTGGCACCTCTTTAATCGGGCGATTGCCCTCCAGTATTTCAACGGTGATGGTGTCGCCGGCATGTACGTTGAGCATCTGGCCGAGGAAGTCGGTCATGACGATGCCCTCTTTGGGTAAGTCGATAGGGTTTAGATCTGTATCCATCAGCCGGCGCAGGTCGCTTTCGGAATCGATGCCGAGAATTGCTGTGCGGTGTTCATAGTGCTGATGTAGCAACTTCACCGGTACGATGCGAAATGCCTCGGCATGCTCCACGCCTACGATGTTTTCCAGGTTGTGTTTGGCCTTTAGTGATGTGGGATCGGTGAAGGTGACGGTCAGGTCCTGACGCTGGGCAAGGCCATAGTGCAGGTCCATCATGTAGGTGACGGTGTCTTGCTGGAATTGGCCTGTCATGTTGATGCCGCAGGCGAAGGCGATGCCGATAATGGTTAGCCCCGATTTCAGCGGACGGCGCTCGATATGGCGCAGGATCATGCGGTTGGGTTGAGACAGGTACCTGCCTATGCCCAGGCGTTCCAGCCAGGTCTGGCGATAGGTGGTGGGCGGTGCAGGGCGCATGGCCTCGGCGGGGGGCAGCTTGGCCCCCGATCTGACGGCCAGTAGTGTGCCCAACATGGCCGCGGCGACATTCATGCCGA
>JBNKYV010000066.1:0-10929 GCA_050301075.1 Gammaproteobacteria bacterium | reverse complement strand
GGCAGCAGCGGAGATGCGTGATCGTCTATTGGCTGCACTGCGTTTGGCGACAGTGCCCTTGGATGATAATGCTGATGACTACACACGCCAGATGTGGCAATTGGCCAAGACTGCATTGGATAGAGATGCCGCGCAAAACTGGCAATTGCTCAATAACCCCGCACGCTTGCGTATTCAAACTATCGATTCACTTTGTGCATCGCTGACGAAACAGCTGCCCGTGATGTCGCGCTTTGGTGCTCAACCAGCAGTGAGTGATGATGCTAATGCACTCTATAAAGAAGCCGCGCAAAAAACGTTGGCCGATTTGGAAGCTGGACAAAACTGGTCACCTGCTATCGAACATTTGCTCGATCATCTGGATAACAATCTTGGCGTCGCGGAGAAGATGCTGGTGCAGATGTTGGCGCGCCGTGATCAGTGGATTCGCCATCTGGTGAATATTCGCCATGAGTCGCAATGGCGTGACATGTTAGAGGCCGCGTTACATTCGGTGATCAACGAGTCTATGGAAGCAGCGCAGTCTGCAATTCCTGAAGAGCATGTACCTGCGTTGTTAGAGGCGTTGCATTTTGCCTCTGAAAACGTGCCCGAGGATAATCCCATCGCTCTATGTCATCGTTTGAGTGAATTGCCAGATGAGTTGGAACAATGGCAGGGTGTATGCGAGTTGTTGTTTACCAAAGCGGGCTCGGCATCTGGCTGGCGTAAGTCACTGACTAAGAATAACGGCTTTCCAGCCCCATCCAGCGTCTCTGAAAAATCTGAAAAAGAGCGTTACAAGCTTAATAAAGAAGCTGCCCTGGCGCTGATCAATGAATTAAAAGAAGTACCGGGGCTGTTCGATCGCCTCGATGCGCTACGCCATTTGCCAGCAGCTCATTTCAGCGAGGCGCAATGGCAGATTGTTGAGGCAATGTGTGAACTGCTATTGGTGGCCGTGGCACATCTGCGTGTGGTGTTTGCCTCATGCGGGCAGGTGGATTTCAGTGAAATTGCACAGTCGGCGTTGCAGGCCTTGGGTGATGAAGATGCGCCGAGTGATCTGGCGCTAGCATTGGACTATCGTATTCAGCATCTGTTAGTGGATGAGTTTCAGGATACCTCTTACGGCCAGTTCAAATTGCTGGAGCAGCTAACGGCTGGTTGGGAAGTGGATGATGGTCGCACGTTGTTTCTCGTCGGTGACCCCATGCAATCGATCTATCGTTTCCGTGAAGCGGAGGTGGGGTTGTATCTGCGTGCGCGGCGTAGCGGTATCGGTCATGTCGATCTGGTGCCGTTGACGCTGAGTGTCAACTTCCGTTCTCAAGCCGGTGTGGTGGAGTGGGTCAATGAAGCCTTCTCACAAGTCTTTCCGACTGGCGAAGATATTACGACGGGGGCGGTGACCTATAGTCAATCGCAACCGTTTCATGGTCATGATGGCGATGCGGTACAAGTGCATCCGCAACTGAGCCATGACACGAATGCCGAAGCAGAAACGGCCGTAAAACTAGTGCAACACGCACTGCAAGAGAATCCGCAAGGCTCAGTTGCTGTGCTAGTGCGGGCACGACCACATCTGGTGGATATTATCCGTGCCATGAAAGAGGCGGGCTTGCGGTATCGGGCCATCGAGATCGAACAACTTGGTCATCGCCCGGTGGTGCAAGATCTCTATGCGCTGACGCGTGCTTTGTTACACCCGGCAGATCGCTTGGCTTGGTTAGCTATATTGCGTGCGCCGTGGTGTGGGTTGAATCTGGCTGATTTGGCCGCGTTGACTCAAGGCAGCCCGCGCAGTGTCATCTGGCAGCGCTTGAATGATGCCGATGTGATGGCAAGTTTGTCAGATGAAGGGCAGCAACGCCTTGGTCGTATCGTTTGGGTCTTGCAGCAAGCAATGGACACCCGCGGCCTGCATGGCTTGCGCCGCTGGGTGGAGAGTACTTGGCTGTCGTTTGGGGGCGGTGCTTGTGTTGAAAACGAAACCGATCTTGAAGATGCTGAGGTCTATCTCGCGCTGTTAGAAAAATTGGATGTAGCGGGTGGGCTGGAGTCGTTAACACAGTTGGAGGAGCAGCTAAGCAAACTGTTTGCCCTGCCAGATATCGGTGCTGATGAGCGCATCCAGATTATGACCATTCATAAGTCTAAGGGGCTAGAGTTCGATACGGTGATCTTGCCGGGGCTGGGCCGTAAAGCCCCACCTGGTGATAACCCCATGCTGATGTCGTTGGAACGTTGGGATAGTTTTGGTAACAGCGAACTGTTGTTAGCACCCGTGCGCGCTACCGGTGATGAGCATGATGCTATCTATAGTTATTTAAAACGTATCGACAAACAAAAAGGCGATTACGAAACAGGGCGTGTGTTGTATGTGGCTGCAACCCGTGCGCGTAGTCGTTTGCATCTATTGGGGCACACACTGTTTAGCAAGGGAGATGTAAAGCCTCCTCAGTCCAGTTCTTTATTAAAACTGTTGTGGCCTATTGTTGAAGGTGTTTATCAAAAAGCACCAAAACCGCTAGAAGAAGATGAGGCATCTTTATCACAAACAATATCTCGTAACTCGTTGAAACGGCTAACTCTGGATTGGCGCTTTTCTGATCTTGAATCATCGGTAGATGTAGACCTTGCTCAACGCGGTTACTCAGAAGAGCAGTTTGATAATGAATTTTTGTGGGGCAATGAAACGGCAAGACACATAGGCACCGTCGTGCATGAGATGTTGCAACGCATTGGCAACGATGGTGTGCAACAGTGGTCCGAACGGCGTATTAAATCATTAGCAAATTATTATCGTATTGCATTGTTACAACATGGAGTTGTGCAGAGTGAGTTGGATGCTGCCGTTCATAGGGTTGAACAAAGTTTATTGTTAACACTGCAAGATGAAAAAGGGCTGTGGCTGCTCGATAAAAATCATCAGGAAAGTTTTTGTGAATATGCCGTGTCTGGCGTGATCAAAAATAGAGTTGCCCACTCGGTTATTGATAGAACGTTTGTTGATGAAGATAACGTACGCTGGATTGTTGATTATAAAACCAGTCATTGTGATAAAAATGAACTGGAAGGTTTTATAGAAAGTGAAAAAGAGCGTTATCAGTTTCAATTGGAAGCATACGCACAATTGTTACGTTTAAAAGATAACCGATCAATTAAGTTGGGATTGTATTTTCCATTAATGCAAGCATGGTGTAGTTGGTTATATAAGAGGTAACTGTTATGGAGTTACTGAAGTTAATACATATAGGTTCTGCATTTCTTTCTATTATTGGTTTTGTTGTTAGAAGCTTATTCGTTGTAAATGATTCTTCTCTAATTAAGCATCGTCTTGTAAAAACTATACCGCATATTGTTGATACGGTATTTTTGGCAAGTGGCATTACATTAGCCGTTAATTATTCAATATCACCGTTAGATCACTCGTGGCTTTTAGCAAAGATAATCGCTTTGCTTGTTTATATTGCTTTCGGTTTTATCGGTTTGGATTTAAAAGTTAAAAAAACATTACGCATGACTGCATGCGTGGCAGCAATAACAACATTTGCTTATATAGCTGCCGTGGCGATTGTCAAAGATCCTTTGTTAGGTTTGTTTTAATTGTTACTGTTTTGTAAAAAATAATTTTTTTAAAACTATTTGTTACCTGTGCTTTATTTTTCTTGCAAGGGTAATGGGGGTATGTATAATGGCGTACTAACTCGTAGCACACAAAAGAATAAAATTGCTACGAGAAAGCTCTGGATTAACAAGGCTAGTTAAACAGAGCGAGCAACAATGAAAGCGTGTTGTTTGAATTTTGGGGAGTACCTTTTTGGTGCGCCTTAGAGGGAAGACTGCAACAGAAGTTGTAGCTAAAAAATAATAACAATAAAAAGTGTTAGGGAGACCGCCAACCAAGTTGGTTGGTAAACCAGGGAAGGTGCCATGGATGGCACGATAATAATAACAATAACAGGGAAGTTGGCCACCTCGGTGGCATTTGGGTAGGTAGGCAATCAAGACGGTGTCTTCAACGAGCCGTATGTGGTATCAGCCGACCACTATGGCGACTTTAGTTTTAACTAAAGTCGCCGGGTTTTTTCCTCTTTAATTCTTTATCCTTCAACAACGATTTTTCTTGGTTGTGATTTTGTTTGTTTAGGAATCACGATTTCCAATACGCCGTTTTTACCTGATGCTTTTACATTCTCGCCATCAGCTGTGTCTGGCAGTGTAAAGCGACGATAAAAATGTCCCATCGCTCTTTCCGTGCGTTGATGAATGACATCGCTATTAGTGCTTTGGCGTTCGCGGTTGCCACTAACAGTAAGAATTCCTTTATCGAGTGTTAACTCAATGTCGGTTGGGTTTACACCGGGCACGTCCATGTAAAGCACAAAGCAATTTTCAAATTCATCAATGTCTGCTGCGGGCGTCCATGCGGCAGTGGCGGCGCTGCTGTCTTCCGTATCTGAGCCGCGCTTGAAAAGCTGGTTAATCTCTCTTTGCAGTTGGGAAAAGGCTTGTTCCGGGTCATAGCCGCGATTAGGCATGGTCGTCTCCATTGGTTGGGAAATTGTTTGCTTATTTTTAACTATGGAGACCGGTGCTCTTTTTTCAAGGGCACTTTTCATTGCCAATTCTGAATGCGATATCTATACTGTGTTTATATACAGTATCTTGGGTTTTTAAATGGCCGTGAACATGTCGCTGGAACAATTATTGGCATCAAACCGCCATATTTGGCGCGGGCGTAGCGCCATTGCGCCCAGAAATACTGCGCTGGATACGGGTTTTGATGACCTGAATGCACTATTGCCCGAACGTGGTTGGCCGGCGGATTCTCTGGTGGAATCGATCGTTCCCCATTGGGGGATCGGTGAGTTGCAGCTGTTTCTGCCCGTGATGGTTAATTCCACTGCTCAGGGGCGCTGGCTAGCGTGGATTGCGCCGCCACATATCCCTTATGCGCCTGCGCTGGTTGGTAGCGGCATACGTCTTGATCGATTATTGCTGCTCCAACCGCCTCGCCAGGAGGATATCCCCTGGGCAATGGAGAAACTGTTACGCCAACCGCGTTGTGCCATGGTGTTGGCGTGGCCCGAGCGCTTGAAGCCGGTGGTGGTGCGGCGTTTACAGTTGGCGGCTGAGGCGGGGAAAACATTGGGGGTGCTGTTTTATTCCAAGGATAACGGTAGTTCTCCCGCTGCTTTGCGCCTGCGTTTGTCACCTGCTCAGCGAGGGATAAACCTCGACATTCTCAAGAGCCGGGCATCGTTTGGGCGTCAGTCCGTGACGCTCTCTTTTGAATGATGGTGACTCATGCCAAGAAGTGTTGCCATTTCTCATCCTCAGTTGGCGCTGTTTTCGCCACCGCCATCACCTCCATTACAAAGCAAACCGCTGGCTGCAGCTGCTGCATCTCAACTATGGATGGCTCTCTATTTCCCTGATCTGGCGCTGGCGGTGCTACGGGATGAGTGCGTGACTGCATGGTGTGTGGTGCATGAGGTACGTGGTCAGCAGCAGGTATATGCTGCTTCGGGGTTGGCACAGCAGTATGGCGTAGATGCTGGAATGGCCTTAACGGCGGCTTATGCTTTGTGCCCTGAGTTAGAAGTGGAGTGGCGTGACGAAGGGGCTGAGAGTGCGCATCTATTACAGATGGCGGAATGGGCGTATCAGTTTAGCTCCATCGTCAGTATGGATGAGCAGTCACTGCTATTGGAGGTGGGGGGGAGTCTAAAGCTGTTTGGTGGCCTGGATGCGATACAAACGCATATTCAGGAAAGTTTAAAACAACAGTGCGCCGCATACATGTCGATCGCTCCTACGCCACAGTCGGCGCTACTGTTAGCGCGTTGCGGTATTGAGCGTGTTATTGAAAGGCGAGAGGCACTTAAGGCTGAGCTGGGGTTGATTGCGATAGATGCACTACCTGTTAATGACAAGCAGCGAGCTTTGTTTAAACGTCTAGGGGTGCGCTGCTTGCGTGATGTGTGGCGCCTGCCCAGTGAAGGGTTGAATAAACGTTTTGGCATAACGTTTGTGGATTATCTTGATCGTCTGCTGGGGCGCAAAACCGAACCACGCTTGGCTTATCAATCGGCGCCAGAATTCAGTTGTTATTGGTCGTTTCCTATTGAAACGGATAATACGGTTTTTATTTTTCACGGTCTGGAAAAGTTGGTGCCACGTTTAGTGCAGTTTATGCGTTTGCGTGAATTGGCATTGAGTCGTTTACAGATTGTGTTTTATCACGCGCAACAGTCTGCCAGTTATGTTGATGTTGCCATGCAGAAGGTGAGTAGTGATGAGCCGCATCTGCTCAATTTGGTACAGGAGTATCTGGATAAGACAGACCTGATCGCACCAGTGATTGAGATTGAACTGCGCGCCAATGAGTTTTTCTCGGCTGCGCCTGACAATGAATCACTGTTTGAAGATGCCGTAGAGCAGGGTGCTGAATGGCAACAGCTTCTAGACCAGTTGCAAGCGCGTTTAGGCGAATGCGCCATTCGAACGCTATCGACAGTAGTTGATCATCGCCCTGAAAAGGCATGGTGTTATGGTGAAAGTGACCAGAACGATGTGTTTGAGGTGCGGCCGTTATGGTTGTTACCACAACCACTGTTGCTCAACACCTTGTATGGCTTTGAATTGCAATCAGAGGTTGAACGCATTGAAGGTGGTTGGTGGGATGGCTTGGATATACGCCGTGACTATTTTGCTGCACGTGATCGTCAAGGGCGGCGTTTATGGCTGTTTTGTGATCTAAAAACCGAGCAATGGTATCTGCATGGGTTGTTCGGGTAAGGTGCGCTGTGCGCACCGATTGCATCTGTGTTGTCCTTAATGTCAAATAAGCCTCGTTATGGAAATGGTGCGCGCGGCGTACCCTACGCAGAGCTGCATTGCATCAGCAACTTTAGTTTTTTGCGTGGCGCATCGCATCCCGAAGAACTGGTCAAGCGTGCAGCCGAGTTAGGCTATCGCGCACTGGCGTTAACCGATGAGTGTTCATTGGCCGGTGTGGTACGCGCCTATGTTGAAGCTAAAAAACACAATTTCCATCTCATCATCGGCAGTGAGTTTGTATTGGATGATGGTTTGCGCTTTGTTTTGCTGGCCACAAGTCGCAAAGGTTATGGACAACTTTCCTCGTTGATCTCGTGGGCAAGGCGTAATGCCAGCAAAGGCAGTTATTTGTTAACGCGTGATCAGCTAATGTCACACAGCTGTGGTGAGTGTCTAGCGTTATGGTTGCCGGGGAAAGAGGAGGAACTACCTTTTCTTAAAACACTTTTCCCTCAGCGTTTATGGATTGCTGTTGAACTGATGCTTAATGGTAAAGACCAGAACCATTTGATGAATCTCCAAACCTTGAGTGAAAAACACGCTATACCGTTGTGTGCTGCGGGCAACGTGCAAATGCATACCCGTAGCCGTCGAATGTTGCACGATACTTTGACCGCTATTCGTTTGAATATACCATTACAACGTTTGGGGAGGCGTTTGTCTGCGAATGGTGAACAGTGCTTGCGTGGCCGTGATGTGCTTTCCAGTTTATATCCATCCTCATTGTTGCAAGAGAGCGCGAAGATTGCAGAGTGCTGCCACTTTTCATTGGATGAATTGCGCTATGAATACCCGCGAGAGTTGGTGCCGGAGGGTTATACCGCCAGTGAATGGTTGCGGGACCAAGTTGAGAAAGGGATGCAACGCCGTTGGCCCGGCGGCGTGCCTGATAAGGTGCGGGCATCTGTTGAACATGAACTTGAGTTGGTGGCTGAGCTGCAATATGAATCCTATTTTCTAACGGTATACGACATCGTCTGTTTTGCGCGCAGTAAGAATATTTTATGCCAAGGGCGTGGCTCTGCTGCTAATTCCGCTATCTGTTATTGCCTTGGAATTACCGAAGTTGATCCTGCACGGATGAGTCTGTTGTTTGAGCGCTTTATCTCCAAAGAGCGTGATGAGCCACCTGATATCGATGTGGATTTTGAAAACGAACGCCGCGAAGAAGTCATTCAATACATCTATCAAAAATATGGTCGTGATAGGGCGGCACTGGCAGCAACGGTGATTACCTATCGCCCACGTAGTGCAATTCGTGATGTAGGCAAGGCGTTGGGGTTAAGTCCTGTACAGGTAGAGCGATTGGCACGTTCAACCCGTTGGTGGGATAGTCGTTCACTGATGCCTGAACGGCTGCATGAGTTAGGCTTTTCTCCAGATAATCCTATGGTCAAACGATTGATTGTCTTGGTGGAGATGATTTTGGGTTTTCCGCGTCATCTTTCTCAGCATGTTGGTGGGTTTGTGATCTCCGCTGGGCCGTTGACTGAATTGGTGCCGGTGGAAAATGCAGCGATGAAAGATCGTTCTGTCATTCAGTGGGAAAAGGATGATCTGGAATCTCTGGGTTTATTAAAGGTCGATGTGTTGGCCTTGGGCATGTTAACGGCAATTCGCAAAGCGCTGGCTTATATTAGTGAGAACCAAGATCAACCGCCGACCATGGCAACCATTCCCGCTGAAGACCCAAATGTATATGCCATGATGCATCGTGCAGATACCATCGGCGTCTTTCAAATCGAATCGCGTGCGCAGATGTCCATGCTGCCGCGTTTGCGACCAAAAAATTATTACGATCTTGTGATTCAGATCGCGATCGTGCGCCCCGGCCCTATTCAAGGAGATATGGTGCACCCCTATCTTGCACGGCGTAATGGCCTTGAGCCGGTGAGTTATCCCAGCAAAGCAGTGGAGGGGGTATTGGAGCGCACCTTGGGGGTGCCCATCTTTCAGGAGCAAGTGATGCAGATCGCCATGGTGGCCGCCGGTTTTACCGCTGGCGAAGCGGATCAATTGCGTCGAGCTATGGCTGCGTGGAAACGCAAGGGCGGGCTGGAGCCATTTGAAGAAAAACTTTTAAATGGTATGCGTGAGCGCGGCTACAGTGAAGAATTTGCAAATCAGATCTTTCAACAGATTCGTGGTTTTGGTGATTACGGCTTTCCAGAGTCGCACTCCGCCAGCTTTGCCTTGTTAGCTTATGTCTCATCGTGGTTGAAGTGTTATCACCCGGCTGCATTTTGTTGTGCATTGTTAAATAGCCAGCCGATGGGGTTTTATGCGCCATCACAACTGGTGCAGGATGCTAAGCGCCATGGTGTAGATGTTTTTCCGATTGATGTGCGTTTCAGCAATGCGGACTGTTCTCTCGAAGCAAACAATGGGCAGCACGCTTTGCGCTTGGGCTTGAATATGGTTAAAGCACTTTCTGCTGAAGGTGGGCAGCAGTTGTTAATGGCACGCAATGATGGGGAGTTTTGTTCGCTGCATGATTTTATTAATCGTACAGGGTTAAACCGTAGTGACCTGGAAGCCTTGGCAGCAGCCGATGCGTTGCATGGTTTAGGTGGCGACAGGCACCGAGCGCAGTGGCAGGTCAGTGGTGTGGAAAAGCGCTTACCCCTGTTTGAACGTGCAGAACCAGAGGTGGATGTTATGTTGCCCAAACCGACAGAGGGGCAGAACATTGTTGCTGATTATGCAAGCAGTCGTTTGAGTCTGCGCAGACACCCTGTGGCTCTGTTGCGTGAACGTTTTAATCAGCGACGTGTATCAACTGCACAAGATTTGTGGCAGGTGCGTAATGGTGCAGTGGCACGTATGGCTGGGTTGGTCATTGGTCGGCAACGCCCTGGCACTGCATCCGGTGTTGTCTTTGTTACGCTGGAAGATGAAACCGGCCCTGCCAATATCGTGGTATGGCCTAAAGTCGCGGAGGCGCAACGGAAACCGTTGCTACAGTCCCGGTTGTTATTGGTTAGTGGTACTGTTCAGCAACAAGATGGTGTGCTGCACTTGGTGGCGGGGAGATTGGAAGATTTGTCAGTTTGGTTAAATGGTATGGCTGTATTATCCAGAGACTTTTATTGATTAGAACTTGGTAAATAGCCGAATTCGGATATGTACTATAACAAAATTAAATCGTGTGGCTATAGACATAAGGAGGATTTCTATGATTCGAAAAGTTCTATACGAGATTTGTCTTGATGAGGGAGTCAAGGGGGACAGAAAGAAAAAACGGTGTGGTTTTAATGGTGTTTAATTTTATTGATAGGTTGGGCTGGTAGGGAGGGGGCTTTTGAGAAGGATGAGTAAAAAATAATGCGTCCGATATATGGTTTTAAGATAAAATTAACGTATCTGTTCTTGCAAGTTAAATATTGATAAAAGCTAGTGTAGAGAGTTCTCTTGTGAATAACTTAAGTGAAAGATTGTTCCAGTCGAGGCCATTTCAGTATGTGTCTCTGTATGTGATATGCCTTTTTATTTTTGTCTTGTATCTGTCGTTGGGTGATGGCGTTCCTTCTATTGATGCGTACTACCACTTTCAGCTTGCTAAGTTAACATTAGATAGTAATGGTTGGGCAAATATTCCTTGGTTGCCTTATACAGTGTTAGGGGAGCAAGGGCCGGACCACCACTGGTTGTTTCATTTGATGATCTCCCCTTTTACCCTTATAGAAAATAGGGAACTTGCGCTTGTTGTTGCTACAGCGTTTACTGCATCAGTTGTGCCTTTGGGGGTTATGTTCTTTCTTAAGGATAGAAAAGTGCCATTTGCTTTTTTATGCGTTTTCCTGGTTTTGTTTGCCAGTACTTTTTTTCCTTTCCGTTTTTTGATGCTGCGGATGCAGCCTGTTGCGCTTGTGTTGATCTTGTTGTTTCTTTGGTCTGTATTGAATCATAGGCTGATAGCTGTTTCTCTAATAAGTTATGTTTTTATGTCAACGTACCATGGGGCGGTAATAGTCCTGCCTATATTGGTGATATTTTATGTTGTTAGTTTTTTGTATGAAGAAAAATTAGATATAAAAACTGGTATTGCTTGCGCGTTGGGTATGGTGGCTGCGCTGATTGTTAATCCGTGGTATCCCGATA
>JBNKYV010000065.1:0-23871 GCA_050301075.1 Gammaproteobacteria bacterium | reverse complement strand
GTCGGTTATTTTCGATATACAAACCCCATAGCATTCCTAGCAGCAAGTAAAAGATAGGCCCTCACCCCGCCGCTTTTACATACGTAAACACTAGCATGACACAGGCAGAGTAGGATGCTTGCGAAAACAAATATTAGTGCCAACAAAAAACATATCGCCTTGGTTGCCCATGATGGCTGTAAAGAAAAGCTATGCGAATGGGCCATGAGAAACAGGCTCATTCTTAGACAACACACCCTCTATGCCACGGGCACAACAGGCAAGCTACTGGAAGAACATCTCGGTTATCCTGTCTTCAAATTCAAAAGTGGCCCCTTTGGTGGCGACCAACAAATTGGCGCTCGTATCACTGAAGGTGAAATAGATTGCCTGGTTTTCTTTTGGGATCCACTCACGGCACAACCACATGAACATGATGTCAGAGCGCTATTAAGACTCGCTACATTGTGGAACATACCCACAGCCTGTAACGAGTCTACCGGCGACTTGCTCATCACCTCACCACAGTTAAATGCGCTTCGTACCCAGAGTGAGATAGCGGAGCTACTTAACGGAACAGCCTAGTCTTTGTGCACCAGACCTTTTAAGCGCTTAACAGAGACATAAACCAGCAACACGACCAACGGAATCGCAATACCGGTAGCCAACTCAGTATCAAATTTGATACCGGCCGCCTTTATACCTTTAAGTCCATACGAAACAAGACCTAATAGATAGTAACTCAACACAACTATAGACAAGCCTTCAACCGTCTCTTGCAAACGCAACTGCAAATGGGCGCGCTTATCCATTGAGCTCAACAAGTCGCGACTCTGTTTCTCCATAGAGATCTCAACACGTGTACGCAGCAGTGAAGAAGCGCGCTCAACACGTTTTGATAACGTAGCCAATTTTCCGTTTACTAACTCACATGTTCCCATGGCCGAAGAGAGCCGCTGTTCCATAAACTCCTTGATCATCTGCAATCCCTGAATACGCTTTTCGCGCAACTCAGAAACTCTAAGTTTTACAATCTCGTAATACATAGCCGAAGCATTGGTGCGCTGACTCGTTCTCGCCGCTATACGCTCTAATTCAGACGCCAACAAAGTAAGCTCATTTAACAGCGCTTGTTCATCCTCAACGCATTCAAGACTCAGATTTCGCTCTGTAATCTTTGCCAAGCGCTGATCAAAGTCAGCCAGCTGTGGAATATAACCTCTCACCATTGGCACAGGCAGCATCGCCAACATGCGGTAAGTTTCAATCTCCAACAAACGTTGCACAAGGCGGCCTGCTTGGCGACTACGCAAGTTAACATCGTGGACCAGAATACGGCCAAAACCATCCGCATGAATCTGACTATCCGTCCAAACAACAGCATTACCTGCGGCAACTTCCGAACCAATAACTGTATTCGATGCAAACAGTGCGGATAGCTCAGGCAAACTACGCTTGGGGCGATCTTTGCTCTCTATTGCGATGTGCGTAGCGACAATCACTTCACCTGGCAACTGGGCCAACCACTCCTTAGGCACATGTTTGATAGGTGGTTCAGCAAACGGCGTCTCAAAAGGTGCCTTATGATAAAAGGCATAGGTTGAATACTCAGTATGGCGCTCCCAAATCAGGCGATACACACCCAAGTCGGCGCTGAAATGCGTATCGCTTTTAGTGGGATGCGACACACCATAACGCTCACACAACTGCGAGATAAGGAGACGCTCGTTCTCAATCTGATCACTACCGGATAACAGCACCAACTGTGAAATCTGCGTTGGCGCATAAAGCTTTTGGCTAGAACCAATATGTAGTTCGTTATGCAACTTATAACGCTGCCCGTGTTCTGCAATCCCTAACAGCTGCTTACCTTCACCGTTAGTAATTTCACCGGTACCGGACAAAGAATCTTTATGACTCATATGGAGTAACTTTTTCCTTAAGCTTAAATAAAACAGTTTTCTCTTATATGGGGGCTAATACACAAAATAAAAGCCCTACTCTTGGCCAGGTTGTTATATAGAACAAATACAACCGTTTAGCCAATAGCAATAAACAGCTCCCCCAGAGATATACGGCAGCCCACCCTTCTTTAAGAGCACAAAGATAAATTGGCCCGGCTTATGCATTGATGAGAGCGGGATACTTCCATCGTCATTAATCTGACGAACAACATGTAACAAAGGACAACAGCTATGGACTCTATCGAACTCAAACGAGTGGAGATTCGCTGGCTAATCATAGGACTGATGACAGTCCCTTTTGCTATTTTTTTAGTTGGCTTCTATCTAGGTTTAAATCAGGCAAAACTCACATCAGAGTTTCAGCCTACCATTGCCAAAGCAACCGAAGAAAAAAAACAGGTCATTGAAGAAGCCTTAACGCTGCCTGTACCGCCAGTTGCTCAAGCCATAATCGAAGAGCCACCCAAAGCGGTGGAGCCCCCCATGCCTCAGGAACAACCCATCTCAATGGAAGTTGTTGTTTTACAAGAGAAAGATATAGAAGAAAAAATCGAGAAGATGCCTAAAGACATCAGCTTGGAAGACCTATCTCAAAATCTCTTTGCAGTGCAGGCTGGCAATTTTTCTACACCTGAGAATGCAGAGAAATTCAGCCATTCATTAAAAAACAAAGGCATTAATGCCAAGGTCATTGGCAATGCAACACGCACGGGAAAAAATTCTTACCGTGTCGTCATTGGGATTTTTAATGACAAATCAAATGCCGAACTTGCTGCAGCAGAGCAGCATCAGCAACACAATATTGACACCTACGTGGCCAAGCTATACTAGCCAAAAAACTGACAAAAAAGGCGAGATCATCTTTTGATGTCTCGCCTTTTTTAATTTAGCAGAATACAAAAAATAACTAATATTAGCCGTTAAGCTTGGCCTTCAACATCTGATTTACCTGACCAGGGTTAGCCTTACCCTGAGAGGCTTTCATGATTTGACCAACAAAGAAGCCTAACACCTTCTCGTTACCATTTTTGTACTGTTCAACCTGAGCCTGGTTGTTTGCCAACACTTCATCAACGATCTTCTCGATGGCACCGGTATCCGTTACCTGCTTCAAGCCTTTCGTTTCGATAATGGTATCTGCATCACCTTCACCAGCCCACATAGCGGCAAATACTTGTTTCGCAATCTTACCTGAGATGGTGTTGTCTTTAATACGCTTGATCATGCCGCCCAACATCTCTGCAGAAACAGGGCTTTCACTCAGTTCTTTACCATCCTTGTTCAACGCACCCAGTAATTCAACGATAACCCAGTTAGCTGCCAGCTTGGCATCATCACCTGTTTTGGCAACCGCCTCAAAGAAATCAGACAATGCACGATCACTGGTTAATGTAGCCGCATCGGCTGCTTTCATGTCGTAGTCCGCAATGAAACGTTTACGCTTAACATCTGGCAGCTCTGGCAGAGTCGTACGTACCGCTTCGATATAATCTTCATCAATCGCAACTGGCAACAGATCAGGATCAGGAAAATAGCGATAGTCGAAGGCCTCTTCTTTGGAACGCATAGAGCGAGTTTCATCTTTATCTGGATCGTACAGACGCGTTTCTTGCACAACCGCACCACCACCTTCGATCACATCAATCTGGCGTTCAACTTCAAAGTTGATAGCGCGTTCGACAAAACGGAATGAGTTGATGTTTTTCAACTCAGTACGCGTACCGAACTCTTCTTGTCCTTTTGGACGCACAGAAACGTTGGCATCACAACGGAAGGAACCTTCCTGCATGTTGCCATCACAGATCTCTAAGTACTGGACCAAGGAGTGAATCTTCTTCATGTAGGCAACCGCTTCTTTAGCGCTACGCATATCTGGTTCAGAAACGATCTCCAACAACGGTGTACCCGCACGGTTCAAATCGATCCCCGTCATGCCGTGAAAATCTTCGTGCAGAGATTTACCGGCATCTTCTTCAAGATGCGCACGAGTGATTCCAATAGTCTTAGTTGAACCATCTTCCAAATCAATTTCCAGATGGCCTTTGCCTACGATCGGCAATTCGAACTGGCTGATTTGGTAGCCCTTGGGCAAATCAGGGTAGAAATAGTTTTTACGCGCGAACACTGAACGGCGACCGATCTCACAATCATTGGCCAGACCAAACTTCACCGCCATACGCACAGCTTCTTTATTCAGCACTGGCAACACACCTGGCAAGCCTAAACTTACTGCACAGGCTTGTGTATTTGGCTCCGCACCGTAAGCCGTAGAAGCGCCAGAAAAGATTTTAGATTTGGTTGCGAGTTGGGCATGGATTTCCAAGCCGATAACAACTTCCCATTGCATGTTTTGTATCCCCTTAAATCTTTTCGCTTACTTAAACTGCTCAGGCGCTTGCGCGTGCCAATCAGTCGCTTGCTGGTATTTGTGCGCTACGTTCAACAAACGCGCTTCGTCAAAGTAGTTACCGATGATTTGCAAACCAACAGGGCGTTTGCCAACAAAGCCACATGGAATAGACATGCCCGGCAGACCCGCCAAGTTAGTGGCAATGGTATACGCATCGTTCAGATACATAGTGACAGGATCATCCACCTTCTCACCGATATTAAAGGCAACCGTAGGTGCTGTTGGTCCCATAATCACATCTACTTGTTTAAAGGCTTCTTTAAAATCATCCGCAATCAGCTGACGCACTTTTTGTGCTTTTAGATAGTAAGCATCATAGTAACCAGCAGAAAGCGCATAGGTACCGATCAAAATACGGCGCTTAACCTCTGGACCAAAACCTTCACCACGTGAACGTTTGTACAAATCAGTCAGATCTTTGGGTGATTCACAACGATAACCAAAACGCACACCATCAAAACGTGACAGGTTAGACGACGCCTCCGCAGGTGCAACCACGTAGTACGCAGGCACAGACAAACCAGTGTTTGGCAAACTAATCTCTACGATCTCGGCACCGAGCTTTTTGTACTCTTCGATTGCCGCTTCGATACTCTTGGCAACTTCAGCATCCAAGCCTTCTGCGAAGTACTCTTTTGGCAGACCAATCTTCAAACCTTCCAGTGAGTTATTCAAACCAGCAGAATAATCAGGCACAGCTTGATCCACAGAGGTTGAATCTTTTTCATCAAAACCAGCTATCGCTTGCAGCAACAATGCGCAATCTTCAGCGGTACGCGCCATTGGGCCCGCTTGGTCGAGGCTGGAAGCAAAGGCGATCATGCCGTAACGCGAAACACGACCGTATGTCGGCTTCAAACCGGTGATGCCACACAGCGCAGCTGGCTGACGAATCGAACCACCGGTATCAGTTCCCGTAGAAGCAGGCGCCAAACGTGCAGCAACCGCTGCCGCAGAGCCACCTGATGAACCACCGGGCACAGCATCAAGATCCCAAGGATTTTTTACAGAACCGTAGAAAGAGGTTTCGTTAGACGAACCCATGGCAAATTCATCCATATTGGTTTTACCCAACATCACCATACCTGCAGCGCTCAATTTGGAATGAACGGTGGCATCGTAAGGCGCAATAAAGTTATCCAGCATTTTTGATGCACAGGTGGTCTTCACACCATTGGTGCAGAAGATATCTTTTTGCGCGAATGGAATGCCGGTCAGTGGACCGGCATTGCCGGCAGCAATCTGTTCGTCAGCGGCTTTGGCGGCTGCCAGAGCGTAATCTTTGCTAACCGTGATATAGCTGTTGATCTCGCCATCGAACTTTTCGATGCGATCAAGAAAGGCTTGTGTCAGCTCCTGGCTGGTGAATTCACCTTTGGCCAGGCCCTGTGATAATTCGGCGATGGTTTTGTTATGCATGTCGTGTGTTCTTTAAATCTGTGATTGAGTGAAATGAAGTACGCAATTGCGACTCAAATCATTCGATAACCTTAGGTACCAGATACAGACCATCTTCGGTGGCTGGCGCGATTGACTGGAAGTGCTCGCGCTGATTCTCTTCAGTCACTTCATCTGCACGCAGGCGCTGAACAGCGTCTAACGGATGCGCCATAGGCGATACATCATTGGTATCCACCGCGTCCATTTGCGCTACCAGATCAAGAATATTGGAAAGATTAGTGGCGTATTCAGGCATATCTGCCTCAGCCACTTCCAATCTTGCTAGGTGGGCGATCTTTTCCACATCGCTACGTTCCAGACTCATGTATCACTCCGGCTAATTCAGTCGTCATTCAATTCGGGATAAAGGCGGCAACGTTACCATAAAATAGAGTATGTTTACATTGAGCGAATTTGGACTACATTGTTTGATAAGCGTCTTCTTTCGGCGACATATGGATATGTATGCTTGCTCTAAAGCCTT
This sequence comes from Gammaproteobacteria bacterium, assembly GCA_050301075.1. Taxonomy (GTDB): domain Bacteria; phylum Pseudomonadota; class Gammaproteobacteria; order Tenderiales; family Tenderiaceae; genus JBNKYV01. The sequence continues at coordinate 17,594 of JBNKYV010000065.1, read as the reverse complement.
ACAAATTGCTAAATTACGGCAAATTCCTATATTTGTTTCTCAAACTTATTCCACAAAGGTAAATCACTAGATGGTCTTTAAGCGCTTACGCGGAATGTTCTCCAACGATCTTTCCATCGACTTGGGAACGGCTAACACCCTTATCTACGTTCGAGGCCAAGGCATTGTGCTGGACGAACCTTCGGTAGTGGCTGTTCGCCAGGATCGCGGACCAGGTGGTCCTAAGAGCATCGCGGCGGTAGGCAAAGAGGCCAAAATGATGATTGGCCGTACCCCAGGTAGCATTGTTGCCATCCGCCCGCTAAAAGACGGTGTAATTGCAGACTTCACAGTCACTGAAAAAATGCTGCAGCACTTCATTCGCAAAGTGCATGAAAACAAATTTTTCCGTCCCAGCCCACGTGTCCTGATCTGCGTACCTTGCGGATCGACCCAAGTTGAACGCCGCGCAATCAAAGAGTCTGCAGCTGGCGCGGGGGCACGTGACGTTTACCTGATTGAAGAACCGATGGCCGCAGCAATTGGTGCTGGCATGCCGGTAGGTGAAGCACGCGGTTCGATGGTGCTGGATATCGGTGGTGGTACAACCGAGATCGCCGTACTCTCTTTGAATGGCATTGTTTACTCGGCCTCTGTACGTATCGGTGGTGACCGTTTTGATGAAGCGATCATCAACTACGTACGTCGCAACTACGGCACCATGATTGGTGAAACCACCGCAGAGCGCATCAAACACGAAATCGGTTCTGCCTTCCCAGGCAAAGAGGTTCATGAGATTGAAGTCAAAGGTCGCAACCTCTCTGAAGGGGTGCCACGCAGCTTCACACTCAACAGCAACGAAATTCTGGAAGCACTGCAAGAGCCATTAACCGGCATCGTCAGTGCAGTAAAAGCAGCTCTGGAACAAACCCCACCGGACCTGGGTGCCGACATCGCCGAGTGCGGTATGGTACTGACTGGCGGTGGCGCCCTGCTGCGCGATCTCGACCGTTTGCTAATGGAAGAGACCGGTCTGCCCGTTATCGTTGCTGAAGACCCACTAACCTGTGTGGCTCGTGGTGGTGGTCGTGCGTTAGAAATGATCGACGAGGGCGGCACAGACGTCTTCTCTGTTGAATAAACAGCAGGCTAAACAAATTAAATTACAGGGGAATGAGCGAACTGGCCACTCAAGCGATTGATGTGGCCATTCATAAACTGACAACAGACTGGGTGTACCATTAAACCATTATTTGTACACGGCACTTCTGCCAGCGTGCGCCTGCTGGTGTGCGTTGTAGTCTCGGTCGCCTTCATGATTCTGGATCATCGTCTCGATGCCCTCAAGGGCATCCGGGATGTTGTCTCCATCGCACTCTATCCATTACAGCAAGTCGTTAACTTCCCGGTCAGCGCCGGCGCCTGGATCAGCGAAAGCTTCTCTACCCGCGAATCGATGCAGGCTGAAATCAGCTCCCTTAAAGCGCGGCAGATTCTTTACGATACGCGCCTGCAAAAACTGGCTGCCCTGGAAACAGAAAACCGTCGCCTGCGTGCGCTACTCGATTCATCCCGCAAGGTGAGTGAAAAGGTACTGATTGCCGAACTTCTCTCGGTCGACCTTGACCCTTTTTCCAGCCAAATCGTCATCAACAAAGGCAACTCACACAAAATTTACGAGGGCCAACCACTACTCGACGCTCACGGCATCATGGGGCAAATCACCAAAATTACGCCATTCACCAGCACAGCGATGCTGATTACCGACCCCAACCACGCCATTCCTGTTGCAGTTAACCGCAACGGACTGCGTGCAGTCGCCTTTGGCACCGGCAACATGGATTCACTGGAACTGCCCCATTTCCCCAATAACGCGGACATTGAGATTGGCGATTTGTTAGTCAGCACCGGTTTGGGGGGGCGCTTCCCAGAAGGCTATCCGGTCGCCACCATCGACAATATTGAAATAGATCCCGGCCAACCCTTTGCACGCGTAACGGCAACCCCCACCGCACAACTGCAACGCAGCCGTGAGGTTCTACTGGTGTGGCCAAACTTCCCGCAAAAGGAACAGCCCGCAAAGGAGAGTGAATAACCATGGCGCAAATCACTCACCCTCACGGCCGCCCCATCATCATTTTCAGCTTTGTCATCGCGATGATTTTGACCATCATCCCGTTACCCGATTGGCTGGCGCCATTTCGCCCCGAGTGGGTTGCACTGACACTGGCCTACTGGTGCATGGCGATTCCACACCGCGTTGGCGTTATTTCCGGTTTCACGCTGGGAATCTTTCTTGATGTACTGAAGGGCGCAGTGCTGGGGCAGCACGCACTGGCACTCGCCATCATGGCCTACCTGACACTCAAGGTGCACCAGCAAATTCGCGTCTTTCCTATGTGGCAACAGGCGTTAAGCGTCATGGGCCTACTGGTTGTCTTTCAGATGCTGGTAATGTGGATCAACGGCATTGTCGACACCAAAGGCGATAGCTGGATGTATTGGCTACCCACACTCAGCAGTACGCTAATGTGGCCCTGGGTGTACATCGTTTTGCGAGATTTGAGACGCAACTTCGGCGTTCGCTAGATCTATGCCCCGTATAGAACTCAAGGACCATTTCCGCGAAGCACGACTCTTTACCAATCGCACTATTGTGGCGATTGTTTTTATCCTGCTCATCACCAGCGCCATTATCGGACGCATGATATGGCTGCAAATCATCAGCCATGAACACTACACCACCTTGTCGCAAAACAACCGTGTCAGCATTGTGCCCGTCGCGCCCACGCGCGGCCTGATTTTTGACCGTAATGGTGTCATCCTGGCACAAAACCTACCCGCCTACTCACTGGAGATCGTGCAGGAGCGCGTCAAGAATATGGATGAAACGCTGAGTGAGCTTAGCAAGATCATCGAGATCACTGACCGCGATATCGATCGCTTTAAAAAACAACTCAAACAAAAACGCCGCTTCCAACCTGTACCTTTACGTTTCAGGCTCACCGACGAAGAAGTGGCACGCCTTGCCGTCAATCGTCACCGCTTTCCCGGCATGGAGATTCAGGCGCGTCTGATGCGTGATTACCCGCAGAAAAGTCTTGCCGTGCATGCCGTGGGATATGTGGGCCGCATCAACGAAAAAGAGCTAATCGCCATCGACGAAGCAGACGACAGTGCCAACTATGCAGCCACCAGCCACATCGGCAAACTGGGCATTGAAAAAGCCTATGAAGAGACGCTGCACGGCGCTGTTGGTTATCAAAAAGTTGAAACCAACGTCCTCGGACGCACGGTGCGCGTACTGGAACGCACTGCCCCTATTCCCGGGCAAAACATTATCCTCACGCTGGATGCCGAGCTGCAACAAACAGCCAAAGAGGCGCTGGGTGATAACCGTGGAGCGGTCGTAGCGCTAGCCCCCAAAAGCGGTGAGATACTAGTACTGGCCAGTAAGGGTGACTACAACCCCAACCTGTTCGTCAACGGTATAGACTTTAAGAGCTACAAAGAGCTGCAAGAATCGCGCGACCGCCCACTTTTCAACCGCGCATTACAAGGCCAGTATCCACCCGGCTCTACGGTTAAACCCTTTGTTGGTCTGGCTGGGCTAGAAAACAATTTCACCACTGACGACAAACACATCAATTGCCGAGGCTGGTACACACTGCAAGGCGACGAGCGCAAATACCGTGACTGGAAAAAAACCGGACATGGCATCACGGATCTTAAAAAAGCAATCACAGAATCCTGCGATGTCTACTTCTATGAGCTTGCCCAGCGTATGGGGATTGATCTAATCCACGACTTTCTCTCACCGTTTGGCTTTGGCCAACGCACCGGTATCGATATCGCGGGTGAGGCAACAGGCATACTGCCATCCACCAGCTGGAAACGCGCCGCTCGTGGCAAGCCCTGGTATCTGGGCGAAACGCTGATCGCCGGTATTGGGCAAGGCTATACCCTCGCCACACCACTACAACTTGCTGTCGCTACTGGCACGTTGGCCAACCGGGGCACCACTTTTCAGCCACACTTGTTGAAAGAGATCGTTCAAGAGGATGAAGAAAACATCAGCTTTGAGCCGGACCGCCCACTCATGACCATCAGCCATGTCGAAGACCACAACTGGCAGCACACTGTCGACGCTATGGTAAACGTTGTCTATGGACTACATGGTACGGCCAAAAAATTGAACAAGGGCCAACCATACAAAATCGCAGGAAAAACGGGCACAGCACAGGTATTTGGCATCAAACAGGATGAAAAATATGTGGCAGAAGATATCGCCAAACATCTACGTGACCATGCCTTGTTTGTCGCCTTTGCTCCAGCAGATGATCCACAGATCGCAGTTGCCGTCATTGTTGAAAATGGCGGTAGCGGCGGCTCAGTAGCAGGCCCGGTTGCCGGCGCGGTGATAGACCATTACCTAATGGGGACAAAACCATGAACCAGCGCACCTACGGCCAGTGGACCAACCGTCAGGGACGCGGCATGTTCTTCACCCGCGGGCTACACATCGATTGGCCGCTGCTAGCAGGCCTGCTCACGATGGCAACAATCGGGCTGTTTGTACTCTACAGCGCTGGCGGCCAGGAGATGGACATCATCTATCGCCAGCTGATTCGCCTGGGCGTCGCCTTTGGCGGCATGCTGGTGATCGCACAGATTGCCCCTCACCATCTAGAGCGCTGGGCTCCGTGGTTGTTTGGTGTGGGATTGATTATGCTGGCATGCGTGCTCTTATTTGGCCACGTGGGCAAAGGTGCACAACGCTGGCTGGATCTCGGCTTTTTCCGCTTTCAACCCTCTGAGATGATGAAGATCGCCGTGCCACTGATGATTGCTTGGTACCTATCTGAAAATCCGTTACCGCCATCCAGGCGCTCGATCATTTTCACTGCCCTGATTATCGCCATACCAGTTGCGCTGATTGTGAAACAGCCTGACTTGGGAACATCGTTACTCATCGCCGCCTCCGGTGTCTTTGCTCTTTTGCTGGCCGGCATCTCGTGGCGCCTGGTTGGCGGTATGGCATTCCTGGGGGCTGCCGTCGCGCCGCTGGTATGGATGTTTGGCATGCACGACTATCAGCGCCAGCGTGTATTAACCTTCTTAAACCCGGAGAGCGATCCGCTGGGCTCCGGCTATCACATCATTCAGTCAAAAATCGCCATCGGTTCCGGCGGGCTCTATGGCAAGGGCTGGCTCAACGGCACCCAATCTCAGCTGGAGTTTCTGCCTGAACGCCATACAGATTTTATCTTTGCGGTACTGGCTGAAGAGTTCGGTCTTTTTGGCATTCTGGTACTGCTGAGCGTCTACCTATTCATCATTGGCCGAGGCCTCTATATCGCCTATCAGGCGCAGGATACGTTCGCTCGTTTATTGGCCGGCAGCCTGACATTGACCTTTTTTGTCTATCTTGTGGTCAACATAGGTATGGTCTCCGGTATGTTGCCTGTGGTGGGCGTGCCGTTACCCTTAGTAAGCTACGGCGGAACATCGATTGTGACGCTGATGGCGGGCTTCGGCATCCTGATGTCGGTTCATACCCACCGCAAACTACTGACAGGTTAGTAAATGATTCGAATTCCGGCGCTTGTTCTATGTGGTCTCGCTTGTACTTTAACCATCCTCCCTTCTGCCAGTTGGGCTCAGACATTTCACCAACGATCAGACGTTCAGAAATTCATCACATTGCTCAGTGAAAAACACCAACTGGATCGCGCGAAACTGGAAGCAATATTCAGCAAGATCGAACCGCAGCAAGAGATCATCGATGCCATGAACACCCCGGCCGAGGCCAAGCCTTGGCATAAGTACCGTCCAATCTTCGTCACCGATAGCCGCGCCGCCGATGGCGTAAAGTTTTACCAAGAGAACCGCCAAGCGCTGGAAAAAGCGCAAGAGAAATACGGCGTAGATGCCACCGTCATTGCTGCCATCATCGGCGTTGAAAGTCGTTACGGCCAACACAAAGGCAAACACCGCGTGATTGATGCCTTGGCCACACTCGGTTTTGACTATCCGCGTCGTGGCAAGTTCTTCCGCAAAGAACTAGAACAGTTTCTATTGCTCGCTGAGGAGGAGTCTTTCGATCCACTCAGCATCAAAGGCTCATACGCTGGTGCCATGGGCAAACCCCAATTCATTGCCAGCAGCTACCGCGCATACGCCGTCGATTTCGATAACGATGGCGTACGCGACCTGATCAACAACCCTGCCGATGCCATCGGCAGCGTCGCCAGCTATCTGGCACGCCATGGCTGGGTGCGCGGGCAGTTTGTAGCGATACCAGCCAAGTCCAACTCAGCACACAAACCCAGCAAGAAGCCACAGAAACCCAAACTGACAATTGCCGAGTGGCAACAACAAGGTACTCAACCCAAAGCACCTGTCGACCAATCACTTAAAGCATCGCTGGTATCGCTAAAAACCACCAATGGCAACGAATATTGGTTAGGCAGTAAAAACTTCTATGCCATCACCCGCTATAACCATAGCCCCTTGTATGCCATGGCAGTATTTCAGCTCAGCGAAGCCATCAAGCAAAAACTATAATAGTTAAATGTACAGACAAAACAGACTAACGCGCCCGTTTCATTTACTCGTCATCGTACTGGCGAGCATCACGCTCATCAGCGGCTGCGTACATAGTAGGAAAGGGGGTTATCTGGCAGGTGATAACGCGCCCAATATTCGCGTTAATCATGAGTCGATTCCCAATGCCGTTCCACGCGTTGAGCCATACACGCAATTGGGCAACCCGGAGTCTTACACCGTTTACAACAAAACCTACTACCCACTGAAAAGCAGCCAAGGCTTTGTCGAAAGCGGCGTTGCATCCTGGTATGGCACCAAGTTTCATGGCCGCCGCACCTCCAGCGGTGAAACCTACAACATCTACGGTATGACCGCTGCGCATAAAACGCTACCATTACCGACGTACGTAGAAGTCACCAATTTAGACAACGGCAAATCGATCATCGTTAAAGTGAATGACCGCGGCCCGTTTCACGACAACCGTATCATCGACCTCTCATACGTCGCCGCATTGAAACTGGATGTGGTTAAAACCGGCACCGCACGGGTAGAGATCCGCGCCATTGACCCGCGCAACCCGACAGCTCACCGCCAAACCACACCAACCACACTACCGGAAGCGGACCAACCAATGGTCATTGCCTTGGAAGAGCCAGACACCATTCCAACCACTGTGATTGCAGAACCCATCACTCAGGCGAACTCACAACCTCAAACCAAGCCTATCGAAGCAACCAAACCATTCTATCTGCAGATTGGCGCCTTCAGCTCTTTTATCAATGCCGACAGTTTGCGTAGCCGCCTACTTCCTGTGGCGGGGAATCAGGTCTCCATCAGTAAAACCATCGGTTCATCACAACCGGTGTATCGTGTACGCATCGGCCCTCTGAAATACGAACAAGAACTGGAAAAACTCAGCCTTAAACTCGCCGCCGAGGGTATCACCAACACACGCGTCGTCTTTGATTAAGCACTATTTCCCCAAAACGGTACATTTTGCGGAACAATGCCGTTAAAATAGCGTCAAATCGGACTAATTAGATCAGTTTATACGGCTTCTCTGATTAAGCTGAGCCGTTTCATTTTATATTGATCCACAATAAACTTAGACTTTACTCCAGGTTTCATAACTCCCTCACAATCATGACTCATACATTCTTTAGCCGTTTGGTAAAAATACAGACAGCACTTATCCTTACCCTATTTTCCAGCTGGGCTTACAGCGCGCCATTGGCTGCGCCACCGCCACCCGATATCGACGCGCGCGGTTACATACTGATCGATTTTGAAAGCGGCAATATCATCGCCGAGAAAAAAGCTGACGAGCGCATGGAGCCTGCCAGCCTCACCAAGATGATGACGGCTTACATAGTGCTATCAGAACTGGCCACGGGTAAAGTTTCCATCAATGACGAAGTACGCATCAGCGAAAAAGCATGGCGCATGCAAGGCTCACGCACTTTTGTAGAAGTCGGTAAACGCGTTCCTCTGGAAACACTACTTAAAGGCATGATCGTGCAATCAGGTAACGACGCCACAGTAGCCCTCGCCGAACACATTGCTGGCGCTGAAGATGTATTTGCCACCATGATGAATCAGACGGCAAAACAACTGGGCATGGACAGCAGCCACTTCATGAACAGCACCGGCCTGCCAGATCCAGATCACTACACGACTGCAGTCGACATGGCGACACTGGCCCGTGCACTGGTACGCGACTTCCCCGAACACTACTCTTGGTACTCAATCAAAGAGTTTACTTACAACGGCATCAGTCAATACAACCGTAACAAGCTGTTATGGCAAGATGACAAAGTAGATGGCATCAAAACTGGCCATACCGAATCAGCAGGTTTCTGCCTGGTTGCTTCTGCCAAAGAGGACAACATGCGCCTGATTTCTGTAGTACTAGGCGCCAAGAGCGAAAATGGCCGCGCCCGTGAAAGCCAAAAACTACTGAACTACGGCTTCCGCTTTTTTGAAACACACCGCCTCTACGCACCACACGAACCACTGACCACAGTGCGCGTATGGAAGGGTGATTCTGAGCAGCTACCTCTGGGCTTGAACGACGTCATGTACGTCACGATTCCTCGCGGCCAATACGACAACTTGAACGCCGCAATGAAGGTTACACCGACGATCACAGCCCCCGTCAGCAAAGGCCAATCATTTGGCAGCGTTGAAGTGTCACTGGATGGCAAGCTGGTTGCCCAACAACCATTGGTTGCGCTGAAAGAGATTCCTGAAGGCGGCATTTTCAGCCAATTAATCGACGAAGCGATGATGATGTTCGAATAAACATGTCGCCCATTGTCTATTTAAACGGCCAGTTTTTAGCCGAAGACCAAGCCTTTGTCCCCGTCACGGACAGAGGCTTTGTCTTTGGGGATGGCGTATATGAAGTCATCCCGGTATACGGCGGCCGCGCCTTTCGTCTCGAAGAACACCTGCACAGACTCGGCAATAGCCTGGATGGCATTCGCCTGCCTAACCCGCTTAGCCATAATGAATGGGCAAATCTGCTAAACACACTGATTGAAAAAAATGGTGGCGGTGAACAGTCACTTTACTTGCAGATCACACGCGGTAATGCCAAACGTGATCACGCCTTTCCAGAAAAAGCTAAGCCCACCATTTTTGTCTCTGCTGCACCACTAAAACCTGTGCCATCTGAACAGTTACAAAAAGGCGTAGCAGCGATCACTCTTGAAGACATCCGCTGGAAAAACTGTCACATCAAAGCCATCGCGCTACTGCCCAACATACTGCTACGCCAACAGGCGATAGACGTAGGCGCCAGCGAGGCCATTCTTATTCGAGAAGGATTAGTAACAGAGGGCGCAGCCAGCAACGTATTCATTGTTAAAGATGGCGTTATAAAAACACCGCCCAAGAGCTCATTTTTACTCCCAGGCATCACCAGAGACCTGGTACTTGAATTGGCCGCCGCCAACCATATCTCTTATGAAGAGGCTAACATTACCCCGGAAGCTCTGGCGCAAGCCGATGAAATCTGGTTGTCCAGCTCCACCCGAGAGATCATGCCAGTAACGCATCTTAATCAAACACCCGTTAACAATGGTATACCCGGCCCGTTGTGGCACACCATGATTAAACATTATCAACAGTACAAAGCCGACCTAATCGCCGGCAAGGTAGTATAAGCATGAGCGATAAACGCGAAACTCTAATGGAATTTCCCTGCCACTTTCCCATCAAGGCAATGGGACTGGCAACAGATGACTTTGACGCACTGGTCGTGGAACTGATTTTGCGTCACGTTGATAAAATCAATGAAGGTGCCGTGAAATCAAAAACCAGCTCTAGTGGTAAATACATCTCGGTCACCGTCACCTTCGAAGTCCATTCACAAGAACAGCTAGACAACGTTTATCGTGAACTCACCGGCCACGAACGCGTGCTGACCACACTTTAAAATGTCATCAAACAACATCATCGTTCGCCAACTTGGGCTGCGCGAGTATGAACCTGTATGGAAAGCCATGCAGACATACACGGATCAACGCGGCCCAGACGCAGCAGATGAAATATGGCTCGTTGAGCATACACCCGTATTCACGCTTGGTTTTAATGGCAAAGCTGAGCATCTACTTAATCCAGGCGACATTCCGGTTGTACCCATCGACCGCGGCGGCCAGGTAACGTATCACGGCCCCGGTCAACAAGTGGCCTATCTGCTGATCGACATCAAACGGCATAAACTAGGCGTACGCGCCATGGTCGAAAAGATCGAACAGGCCATCATCAATTTATTGGCTGATTACGATATCGAAGCACGCGGTCGTCGCGATGCACCCGGCGTTTATGTCGGTGATGCAAAAATCGCCGCACTGGGATTACGCATCCGTCGCGGTTGCAGCTACCACGGACTGGCACTAAACATTAATATGGATCTGGAGCCTTTTAGACGCATCAACCCCTGCGGCTATGCCGGCATGGAAGTCATCCAGACAGCTGATCTGGGTGGACCCACATCACTGAGCGAAGCGGCACCAAAACTTTGCCAACATCTCGTTGATCAACTGGGCTTCACTACCTTCGACATCACCAACAACAGTGGTGACTATTTATGAGCGACAAATCTCTCGAACAACAGCGTCGTGAATCATTGGCCCCACTCAAGGGCGAATCAAAAACCGCGCGCATTCCTATCAAAGTGGTTCCCAAAGACGAACCACTGAAGAAACCCAAGTGGATTAAGGCCAAGGCCCCTATCAGTCCCGAAATCGCTCGTTTAAAAGGCATACTGCGCGAACAAAAACTCTTCACCGTCTGTGAAGAGGCGCAATGCCCAAACCTGGGCGAATGTTTCGATAAAGGCACTGCCACCTTCATGATCATGGGAGGCATCTGCACACGGCGCTGCCCATTCTGCGATGTTGCCCATGGCACGCCCAAGCCATTGGACACGGAAGAACCACAACACTTAGCAGATACCATCAAGGAGATGGGGCTGCGCTATGTAGTCATTACCTCAGTGGATCGCGACGACTTGCGTGACGGAGGTGCCTCGCACTTTGCTAGCTGCATTGCAGCAACACGCGCATTATCTCCAGATATCAAAATCGAAATTCTGGTACCTGACTTTCGTGGCCGCATGGATGTCGCTTTAGAAGCGTTGGACAAAGCCCTGCCGGATGTCTTCAATCACAACCTGGAGACTGTTCCGCGACTCTATAAACAGGCACGCCCTGGCGCAGACTACCAATGGTCTCTCACTCTGCTACAGCGCTTTAAAGAGTTACACCCGGACATCCCCACTAAGTCTGGCTTAATGCTGGGACTGGGGGAAACCGATGAAGAGATCATCGAAGTGATGAAAGATTTGCGTGCCCACGGTTGCAACATGCTGACACTTGGGCAGTACCTGCAACCAAGCCGACACCACCTGCCGGTAGAGCGTTACGTTACACCAGAGCAATTCAAACACTTGGCAGATATTGCTGAGCAGCTAGGATTCGATAACGTAGCAAGCGCCCCAATGGTACGCTCTTCATATCATGCTGATTTACAGGCGGCGGGAGAAGGTATCCCCAAACCCTAGCATCACGCACCTGCAATACAGGCATAAAAAAACCGCACGCCAGCTGGTATGCGGTTTTTTTGTTTCTTACAGAGTTATTTCCTTAAAGATGTTTTTTATGGAAACCACCCTTCATAGCAATAATCTCATCGGCCATCACAGCACCCACGCCGACCCCAACAGTCAGCAACATGCACGCCAAAATAATCCAAAACTCCATGACACACCTCCATGCATTTCGCATTGATACTTACCAAGGAGTTAAGTTAATAAACCTGCAAAAAACTGTGACGCATATCACAAATCCAAGCCACAAATACAAAAAAGGCTCCCGAAGGAGCCTTTCTTAGAAGCTTTTAAGATAAAAGTTTATCCCATTCTGCTCTCGTCAACACGCTTCCATACTTTCTTCTTACACAGATAAAGCAGAATAGTCATGATGAACAGGTATACCATTACCCAAATACCGATGTTTTTACGAGACTCAGCATTTGGATCTGAGGTCCATACCAGGAAAGCAGCAACATCTTTTGCTTGTTGCTCAATCGCGGCACGGTCTTCAGAACCTTCTTCACTATCGCTGTAGCCGAGAGTGTCTGGCATTTTGATACCAGGAAACAGGTGACTGTCATTTTCACCATTCTCGTTATAGTAATAGCTGGTCAGAAGCGTGTAGATGTATTGCGGCCCTTTAGCACGCGCAATCGCCATGATCGACAGATCAGGCGGCACGATGCCGTAAGACTCTTTACGCACTTCTACTGGTGTCACGCTGTACATTTTGTCATCGATTTTCTGATCATCAAGAAGATACAGGATCTCCTCTTCAGTCATACCGATGTCTTTCATGTGACTGAACTTCATGTACTTAAGGCTGTGGCACATCATACAAGTACTTACCACAGTCTCTGCACCACGCTTGCGAGACTCGTTATCAGTTGGAATCTCAATCTCTTTCAAAGCGCCTGTTGCACCGCCGGCCATTACAGCACCGGAACCGGCCAACATTGCTACTGCGCTGAAAATCGCTAACAACTTTTTCATTGGTCATCCTCCTTCAGGCGCTTGCGAATTTGACCCAGCAGCACCTCGTCTTCTTCGCGACGCAGATAGTGCTCTGTTTTCAGCAGCTCTTCTTGCTCTTCGCGGATCAGTTTCTCTGCTTCACGTGGCAGACCTTCTTCTCTCGAGCGACGATCTTCACGCTTGGAGATAAATGGCAACAACAGGAACAGACCGAAGTAGATGAAGGTAGCAATACGACCAATCAAAATGTAAGGCTGCTCAGCTGCTTGCGCACCTACGTAGCCCAACACCAGTACATCCAGGAAGAATACGTAAACCATTACGCGGTAACCAGGACGGTACAACGCACCACCAGGAACCTTAGAGCGATCCAACCAAGGCATGGCAGCAAAGATCAGAATCGACAATGCCATTGCAACAACACCACCCAACGGATCAGGGATAGAGCGCAGGATTGCGTAGAACGGCAGGAAGTACCACTCAGGAACAATGTGTGGAGGCGTTACCATTGGATCAGCAGGCACGTTGTTCTCAGGCATGATCCAGAACTCAGGCGCGAAGAATACAAAGCCCAAGAACACCATCAAGAACACACCCAAACCAAAGAAGTCTTTAATGGTGTAAAAAGGATGGAAAGGAATGTTGTCTTTGCCGTGCAGCGTAATACCTGAAGGGTTAGAACTCTTCACCCAGTGCAATGCAACAACGTGAATAGCGACCGCGCCACAGATAATAAATGGGAACAGGTAGTGAAGCGCGAAGAAACGAGTCAACGTTGCATCACCAACCACGAAGTCACCACGCAACCAGATTACAATGTCTTCACCAACAAACGGCGTTACACCAAACAGTGCGGTAATTACTTGCGCACCCCAGAAAGACATTTGGCCCCAAGGCAGCAGGTAACCCATAAACGCAGTTGCCATCAACAGCAGCAACAGCACAAGACCAGTCCACCATAGGAATTCACGCGGACGGCGGTAAGAACCATAGTAAATGGTACGACCGATATGGATGAACACTACCGCAAAGAATGCAGAAGCGCCGGTTGAATGGATATAACGAATCAACCAACCATAGTTCACATCACGCATGATGTGCTGAATAGAATCGAACGCCATATCAACATCCGGCTTGTAGTGCATAGCCAGGAAGATACCGCTCACCAATTGCGTAACCAACACGAACATTGCCAGGAAGCCGAAGCTCCACATGTAGTTCAGGTTTGATGGTACTGGATATTCCGTTAATTCATGCTTGATAGCTTCGGAAAGTGGAAAACGTTCGTCGACCCAAGCGAAAGCTTTTTTAAACATGTCTCACTCCCTTAGACTTTTTTACCGATGATGAGTTTATCTTCACCGACAAATTCGTAATAAGGCACAGTCAGATTCTTCGGTGCTGGCCCGCGAACAACACGGCCACTGTTGTCGAATTGACTACCGTGACATGGACATGCCCAACCTTCTTTAGTGCGGTTAGGTACACAGCCCAAGTGCGTGCACAAACCCAGTACAATCAACCACTCGTCTTTTTGCACGCGCTCACTATCGGATGCTGGATCCAGATCGCTCTCTTTCGCTTTCATGGCAGCAATTTGCTCATCGGTGCGATGAACAACAAATACAGGCTTGCCCTGCCACTCAACAGTATGTGTTTTACCTTTTGGAATAGATGCCAAATCAACCTCTGATGTTGCCTTGGCTTTAACGTCCTTACTGGGATTCATACTGCTTACAAACGGCCAACAGGCCCCGGCTACCCCTACTGCCCCCATGCAGCCCGTAGCTACTCCCAGAAATTCGCGACGATTGGGATCTATGTCTTTATCATTCGCCATCTCGTAACCTCAATATCTTGCTAAACCACGAATATAAGTTAGAACTTGGTTTCAACTTAGCTTCGAAAAATACATATTTTTCTTAATGAATTAAGCCCGCATGAAACATGCGACTTTTATCAGGCGAGTAATCCTACGGGATATGAGGGTAATGGTCCAGAAAAAACTGATTTCCTTACTATGAGAATCAGGTTTCTATCAGGAAATCAAAGAGTTACCACTTACTTACCCATTCTTTTTATATGGTCTTTTTAAAAAAAGAGAGGCCATAAAATAAGCGTTTGCTAAAACTAAAGTTAGAAAAATGGAGGAAATTTACTAACTTTGAATGACACTGCGACAAACGTGGGATTTTTCACGCGCTTCACGCGCTTCCGTCACATCCAACGCAATCTCTTGCAGCGTCAAAATCGACTCTTCAGAAGCAGATAAACCGAAATGAATAGCTTTCAGACGAGGCTTTTCTGTGAAGTCGACTACTTCAAGTTTAATAATGCCGGAACCGGCTTTTTTGAATTCCGCCTCGTAGGTAAAGGTATAGGCACCGGGCTGCTGACTCCAGTACTCGGCATTGCCGTTACCGCTCCCCAAACCCATAAACATGGCCCTGCCACGCAGTGGACGCAAACTTTGCAGTTCACCAAACCCCTTAACCAAATCACGCAGATTGTGCTCAACCATGCAAGCGTCTTCATAAGCGAAGGCGGCATTCATTTGTCCCGGATAGTGATGCAGAGAGGAGAGTTCGTGAAAATGCTGCGCCAGCATGTGCTGTGAAACCTGACTGGCAAAGGAGAAGAGCGCCTCACGGTCAGCCGCATAGCTGATCCCGATAGACAAAGAGAGAAGCACGCCAAAAATGGAATTTAGCCAAAACCTCATAGACCGGACCTCCATAGTTAGTATTCACCATCCATGGCGGCCCGCGAACGGGAGCTCCCTAAACTTTAAAAAGCGAGCAGCAACAAGATCGCGCCCAAGAACAAACGATAAACCACAAATGGCGTCATGCCAATACGTTCGAGCAATTTAAGGAAGAAATGGATACACAAATAGGCGCTAATCCCCGAAATCACCGCCCCCACGATGAGCGCCATCCAACCCACAGCACCTTCAGATTGAGCAAGTTCCAGCGTTTTCAGACCACCGGCCAGCACAATCACAGGGATAGACAGCAAAAAGGAGAATCTAGCCGCCGCTTCACGGGTCAAACCCAGCAGCAGCGCAGCAGTCATGGTGATACCTGAACGAGACGTGCCAGGGATCAGGGCTATGGCCTGGGCACTGCCGATGATAAACACATCCTTCCAGCTGATCGTATGCTCGCTACGCGAACGACCACCGGAACGGTCACTCCACCACAACGCGATACCAAAAAAGATGGTGGTTGCGGCGATCACTAGCGTTGAGCGCAGGTGAGTCTCGATCAGATCCCCAAGCAACAGGCCAACCAGCCCCACCGGAATAGTGCCAAAGCCCACCGCCCAGGCCAGGCGGCTATCGCCTACGGTTCGGCGCTGAACGATAGACTGCGCCCAGTCGCGCGCCATCACCTGCAACTCTTTACGAAAGTATGCAACAACAGCACTCAAAGTGCCGACATGCACGGCCACATCAAAGGCGAGCCCCTGATCCTGCCAACCGACGATGACAGGCACAAGAATCAGGTGCGCAGAGCTGGAAATCGGCAAAAATTCGGTTAACCCCTGCAATATCGCCAATACAAAAATCTGAATAAATTCCATTTCGCCTTCCCTAAGCGCACGTCTAAAGCGGGCAATTGTAGCGCTTTTTATACGGGAAACCAGCGCCAACTACCCCAACAGTTCTCACACGAGCAAATCCTTCTCAACGAAAAGTGTGACGCACATCACATTTCTGACCCAATTGTTTAAACAACCCCTGCACCAATTTCGATAGGTAAATAGAGCAACCGGATAAATCAAGAAGTAGCTACCGGGGTGAATTGGGAATAACGGGCAACAAAACATGCCCACGGGGAGACGCCATGCAAACTGGCCAGATTGACAGCACACCCACACGGCGACTGCAGCGCATCGCTTTGGCTGTGCTTTTGTGCGCCAGCGGCCCGGCTGTTTATGCCGAATCGGCACTCACGCAGCTGAATACAATATCTACCCCAGAGCGCTTCTCTGCCCCAAGCACTCATCAAGGACGTAGCGCAACTTCGCTATCCAACTCTGCCATACAAACCCAACAGGGCAGTTTTTATTTGGACCCCAGCTTTATTCCTCAATTTACCGGAGATACCGGCTACCTGATCCTGCAACTAACCGGCCCGGTAACAGAGATACAAAAGGAACAATTGGCAGGGCTTGGCATTGAGCTGGTCGACTATATCCCTGAAAACACCTGGATCAGCCAAGCAAACAGCGACACGCTAGAGACCGTTCATGCACTGAGGTTCGTCCATGCGATGGGCAACCTCTACCCCAGCGATAAACTACCTGCATCCCTACTGGAATTTGGCCTATCCGCACTTGCAGTGGATGGATCACAGCTCACACTGGATGTTGCCTTTTTCACCAACACCACCTTTGGTGAAATCTCAGCAAAACTGACAGCATTAGGTGCGACCATTCAGCAAAATGATTTTATGAGCGGCCATCGCCTACTGGTCACACTAACCGCCGAGCAGCTGTTATCTTTAATCTATCTGGATTCGGTACGCTGGATTGAAGAACCCGCAGCACCAATTGTGCAAGACAACATTCAATCAGCTGAGCTAATTGGCGTAAACAAACTTCGCGACGGTATTCCAGAACTCACCGGCACGGGCATCATCATTGCGGGCTGGGAAGGCGCCACGCCACAAAGCGATCACCCAGACCTTACCGGGCGCATCACCATTGCACAGGGAAACAACAGCTCAAACCACGCGACTCATGTTACCGGCACATTGATCAGCAGCGGACAAAACAATCCATCTGCGCGCGGTATGGCGCCTCTGGCCAGTTATGTCTCTTACGATTTTTACGGCGATATCCCTACTGAAATGCGCTACGCCAGCCAAAACTTTAATGCCGATCTTAACAACCACTCCTGGGGTTACATCAGCGGCTGGAGCGAAGGCTACTACACCAGCGGAATCTGGACATGGTTTGGTCACCCCAGTGAAGAGAAAGATAGCGA
>JBNKYV010000064.1:0-3876 GCA_050301075.1 Gammaproteobacteria bacterium | reverse complement strand
TGAAATTCATCAAGCCTTATTGCCAGGATTGTTATCTAACATCGGTTTTAGGCATGAACAATACGAATACTTAGGTGCACGTAATTTAAAATTTTTTATTTTTCCAGGTTCAGGTCAACATAAAGCACGTCCTAAATGGATTATGGCGGCGGAGTTGGTGGAAACCACGCGCATGTTTGCACGCACGGTCGCAAAAATAGAGCCAGAGTGGATCGAACAAGTTGCGGGGGATTTATGTAAACGCAGTTACTTTGATCCCCATTGGGAGAAAAAGCCCGCCGCTGTTATCGCCTATGAGCGTTTAACTCTGTATGGATTGATCGTTAATCCAAAACGTCGCGTTCACTATAATAAGATCAAGCCTGTTGAGTCGCGTGAGCTGTTTATTCGTGGAGCCTTGGTTGAAGGTGAATTTCATACGCAAGCGGGCTTCTTTAAACACAATCAATCCATGATTGCCGATATCGAAGCGTTGGAAGCGAAGTCGCGCCGCCGTGATGTGTTAGTGGATGATCAAGTGTTGTTTGCTTTTTACGACCAGAGCATTCCACAAGATATCTGTGATGGTCGTCGTTTCGAACAATGGCGTAAGAAAGTAGAACAGAAAGATAAGCATCTTCTCTATCTCAAACGCGAAGATTTGATGCTGCATGGCGCAGGTGATGTAACCACTGCACAGTTTCCAGATGCGATCAAAATCGCTGGCATGGAGTTGCAACTGAAATACCATTTCGAGCCCGGTGCGGAAGATGATGGTGTGAGTGTTATAGTGCCTTTGCCAGCATTGAATCTGTTGTCACCACAACGGTTTGAATGGTTGGTACCGGGTTTGTTGCACGAAAAACTGTGCCAATTGATCAAGTCGTTGCCAAAAACATTGCGCCGTAATTTTGTGCCGGCACCTAATTTTGCAGATGCCTGTATGCAAGCATTGGCCCCTTCAGAAACGTCATTGTTGGAGGCTTTGCAGCATCAGCTGTTCCGCATGACAGCAGTTAAAGTCACCAGCATGGATTGGGATGTCAGCAAATTAACCCATCACATGCAGATGAATTTTAAAGTGCTGGATGATCGTGGTAAGTGTATTGCACAAGGCCGTGACTTATTGGCACTACAAGCAAAACTAAAAGACAAAGCACAGCAAAGTTTTGCTGCTGTCCCCGCGTGGGATGGTGAACGCCAGGGAATTACCGAATGGGACTTCGATGAGATGCCTGAGCATGTTGAGTTTAATCGCAATGGTGTGCAGATGCGTGGTTACCCCGCGTTAGTGGATAACAAAGAGTCAGTTGCTATTCAGCTATTCGATACGCTTGAAGAGGCGCAGCGCGAGATGCGTAAAGCATTACGACGTTTGATTGGCTTTGCGGTGCCGGACAAAATTAAATACCTCGATAAAAACCTTCTGCATGCAAAACAGATGGGATTATTTTATGCGCCCATTGGTAGGCTGGAAGAGTTGAAGAAAGATATTATCGATACGGTTGTTGATCAGGCTTTTCTAGGTGAAGGGAAATTGCCGCGTAGTCGCAGTGACTTTGAGCATTGCGTAACACAAGGCAAACAGCAGATGATTAGCGTCGCCAATGAGATATGTCAGCTGATTCACGATACTTTGGCGGAACACCATCAGCTTAATAAAAAGCTTAAAGGTGCTTTAAACCCGCTCTGGTTACAGGCGATCAGTGATATCAAATCCCAGCTGAGCAATTTGATCTATAAAGGCTTTGTGAATAACACGCCGATAGAGTGGCTGCGCGAATATCCGCGCTATTTTAAAGCGATCAATAAACGGTTGGATAAACTAAGCGCTGCTCCTGCGCGTGATCGACAACAGGTGTTGGAGGTTCAACCGCTCTGGCAATCCTATGAGGAGCGTAAAGCTAAACATGAGCAACAGGGTGTTGTTGATATTCAGTTAGAGAAATATCGCTGGATGATTGAAGAACTAAGGGTTTCTCTCTTCGCTCAAGAGTTGGGGACTAAATTTCCCATTTCGCCTAAGCGCGTTAAAAAGCAGATGGAGCTGGTTAAGTAGCTTAAAGCTTTTTTAATAACTCATTAATGGTTTCGGACATATGGCCTGACATTTCGCGATCTTTTTTGACGACCTGATTAGCGAGGTTGTTTGCCGGTAGTTGGATGTCTTGGTTGGATGTCATCAGTACCGTACTGATGTTGGCATTTCTACTTTCAGATGTGCGCAGTGCGCTGAGTACGGCAATGCCATTCAAGCCGGGTAATTCTTTGCTGGTGATAAAGAAGTGAAACTCATCGTTAACCAAGCGCTGTAGTGCATCAAATCCGTTGTCTACGGTCGTTAGGGTGACGGGTAAGTCTTTTAATGCATCGCTGCACAGGCGTATGTTGAAACGGGAGGCATCTGCAATCAGACCTTTGTATTGGCTTGGGTGAATGGCCTTTTGTATTGAATCCAGCTCTTTGTTGAGTGCGCCTTGATCAAAATCTCCTGATTGCAGTGTCCATGATGTATCTCTTAACAGGTCGATATAACGCATGCAGATATCGACTGTTTCATCATCGTAGGGGCGAGCCTTATTGTCGATCATGGTGAGCAGATCTTCAAAGTGATGGCAGATCGTGCTCAATGGCATAAGACCATGTGTGCCTGCGCTGCCTTTCATTGAATGTACTTCACGATATATCTCGGCGAACGCATCATCGAATTGTTCTGGTTTGGTCATTTCCATGATGTGTGATTCAAGATCATCACAACGCTCAGGGGATTCAGATAGATAGTCGTTTCGCAGTGAAAGCAGGAGTTGTTCAACAGTGGATTGCGAATGCGTTGTTTGGTCTGACACAGGTGCACCCTTTGTGAATGTTATCTTTGCCGTTATATATTTGACGGCAGATAAAGGGTGTTTTTGAGGCCTCTTTATTGATTAGTATGTTTTGATATTTTGAATAACAAAGTGTGATAGCGGCGGTGTCGTTAACGATCAATAGGACTCACAACGCCATGCCCACCACGGTTAATGACGTGGGTATAAATTTCCGTTGTTTGTACGTCTGTATGGCCTAATAATTCTTGAATAGTGCGAATGTCGTAACCGTTTTCTAACAGTCGTGTAGCAAAGCTATGGCGAAACGTGTGTGAGCCACAGTGTTTAAGAATGCGCGCCTTCTGGATCGCTTTTTTTACCTGCCGCTGGACGGTTGAGTCCATGATGTGATGGCGGCGAAAAACGCCTGATCGTGGGTCCAGGGAGATATGCTCCGCGGGAAAGAGATATTGCCATTGCAGACTGGTGGCCGCGTTAGGATATTTTCGCGCCAACGCATTAGGCAGATAAACGCTGCCGTAACCTTCTTTTAAATCTTGTTCGTGTTGAGTCGTTACGTGCGCAATCTGTTGGTGAATCGGTTCGACCAATGATTGTGGCAGTAGCGTGCGGCGATCTTTTTTTCCTTTGCCGTTGCGCACAACAATCATCGACATATCAAAGTCGATGTCTTGCACGCGCAGATTCAGACACTCGCTGATGCGCAGACCACTGCCATACATAATTCGGGCAATAGTGGTGTATGGCGGGGGCAGGTTGTCGATAACACCGGTTGCTTCTTGATGGCTAAATACAACCGGGATGCGTCGATTCTTTTTCGAATACTGAATATTGAGATTCCCCAGTTCTCGTTTGAGAAAGCGTTTGTATAGAAAGGCCAGTGCGTTCAATGCTGTTTTCTGTGTGCTGGCGGCAACATTTTGCTGAACCACCAAGTGGTTCAAAAACGTCTGAACTTCCATCGTGCCCATCTCTTCCGGGTGGCGCAGCTTGTGAAAGCGAATGTATTGCTTAATCCAGTAGAGATAAGTCTTCTCGGTTTTATAGGCCAGGTTGCTGGCGCGGATGA
>JBNKYV010000063.1:0-6235 GCA_050301075.1 Gammaproteobacteria bacterium | reverse complement strand
GCGTCTAATATTTTGCAATACGCAACAGATTTCGCATTGTGAAAATTAAAATTAGCGAGCGTCACGTACATGTCTATTCAAGTTATTGATCGACTTACAAAATTGCTGGATATTCTGGCCCACCACGGTGAGCCGGTCAGTCTGAAAGTGCTCTCCGCAGAGACGGGGCTGCACACCTCTACGGCTTTCCGCATTCTTAATTCTGCTCTCGAAAATGGCTTGGTCAGTCGTGATGGTGAGCGTTATCAGTTGGGACCCAAGTTAATTTCTTTGGGGCGCCGCGCGGGTGGTGGCAATGATCTAATCGAGCTGGCGCAGCCGATTCTTGCCGAGCTGCGCGATGAGGTGGGGGAGTCAGTCAATCTCACTGTGCGTGAGGGCGATGAGGTGATCTATGTAGGTCGTGAGTTGGCCAAACGTATTATGCGCGTGGAGCAGGTGATCGGTAGTCGTGCACCGTTGCATGTGACGGCCGTGGGCAAGTTGATGTTGGGTGCCTCTGGCGAGCAGGCGATTCGTGAATACGCCTATCGCAATGGCTTGTGTCGCTACACCGAGAATACGATTACTGATGTGAATGCCTTGGTACAGCAATGTATGTCAGATCATAGAAAGGGCATTGCTTTGGATAATGAAGAGGCTGAGATTGGCGTGGGCTGCATTGGCGTCATCCTGCGTGATACGCAAGGTAAAACTGTTGCCGGTATCTCTATATCAGCACCGTTGGAAAGGCGTGATGAGCGCTGGGGCACATTGCTGGTTGCCGCGCGCGATAAGCTGGCGCGCGAGATGGGGTGCTAAGCAGGCGTAATGTATAAGAGTCAGAGGTGTTCTTACTCCACTTCTCCTGCCAGATAGGTATCTACCTCATGCATGATGAATTCATTGCTGTGCACATTGCGGGTGATATCAACAATATCTTCATACGTGTAGTTGTGTAGATTGAAACTCAGTTCGGTAACGCGTTCGCCGCTGTAGTAAAGCTCAAGCAGTAGTAAGACTCGGCTCAGGCTATCACTGTTGTCATAGCAGAGTTTTACCGCGCTAACGATTTTTAGGGCGCGGTCTATGTTGTTGATAAAACGTAAGCCAGAAAGATTGGCCGTTTGGGCATTTGTAAACATGGTCATCACTCTTGGAAATATTTAAGGCCGTTATATCCCCAGGCACGGCCTGATCTATCGTTTTAATGAGCAAAGCAAGAATTTGACCACTTTTTATGCCCAATACGGGCGCGTTTTGCGGTGGTTTCTTCCAATCGTTCAGTGCATTTACGACATTGTTGTCGTCTCATTTGTTACAAAACATACAAATACACTCGGTTATTTGCCTGTAACGTACTGTTTTGGGGGTGGCATGCCACTTGCTGAATATCTATCAGACTTGTTCGCAGGTTGGTCAATCAAATCCATAGATGAGGAGATGAGTAATGCCCGCAGTATTTGAACTGAATGCAAGCGATGAAGCGTTTACGTTTCAACTGATTCATAGCAATGGCGATTTGCTGCTAACAGGTAGATCTTGTGCGGATAAAGCCAGTGCTGAACAAACAATCAAAGATGTGCGGGTTGGGTCTTTGATGAGTAATCAAATTGCCAAGGGCAAAGCTGAGGATGGGCAACACTTCTTTGTCATCAAAAATGGCGCGGGTGAGGTGATTGCAAAGAGTGATTTGATTGCGTCTGAGATGGCCTTCGATAATATTCTCCACACAGTTAAGGACCAGGCGTGTATCGCAGAGGTCGTGGATAATACATAACAATTTTGTTGTGCACTGACTGTTTAGAAGGTTAGGCAAATGAGTTTTGTTTTTAAGATAAACGAAGAGCTTGCTAGCGTAGCGGTGACTGCAACGGAACTTTACTCTGTGACGCATACGATTACGCGTTTGATTAGATCACCTGAGTTTGTACAGGCGTTTGGCGAGATCATTGCTGAAATTAATCAATCTTATGGTGTTGTTGTAGCCTCTTTTACTCCCTTTCTTGAGTTGGATAACGAAGATACGTTTATTCAGTCATTTGATGATAAATACAAAACCTTCAAGGATAGCTATTTGATGGAGGTGAGTAAGCCGCGCAGATATTGTGACAATGTCTATGATGCCTACATCGAAATGCAGCAGATGAAAGAGGCCAAGACCAGTTTCCCCATGCTCAAAGATAACTTCTCTCGTCTGGATAGTTTGTATGACAAGTGGATAAACAATGATGCGTTTTTATCAATGAGTATTGATGGGGCAGTGAAGTTAAAGAATCGTTTGTTGACTGAGATTGCAGAGTTGAAGAAGCGCGATGAGGAAGATGCCTATATGGTTTTTTCATCGGCCTTTAATGATTTCCGTGACTACGTGGAGCTGATCAGACGTAAGAGTGAGGGAATCGAACAACTGGTAGGTGGGAGTTAGCGGCATGGCAAAGATTCAAGTTGTTGTCGGTACGGTTAATGGTGCCGCATGGCAAACAGCCCAGGCAGTAGCGCGTGTGTTAACGCATCTGGGGCATGATGCGCATGTGAATGATGAACCCAAGGCAAACGATTTGCGGAATGATCCAGCCGAGGTGATTTTGATTTGCTGCTCAACCACGGGTGATGGTGAGTTGCCGCGCAATATTTATCCCCTGTTTCTAGCGTTAGATGATCAGGCCGTGGACCTTAGCGGACGTTATTATGGTGTTATTGCTCTCGGTGATAGTGGTTATCGTCATTTTGCCCAGGCAGGGTACATGATGGAAAACGCGCTTTATGTATCAGGAGCCAAGCGCCTTGGTAACATGCTCACCCTGGATGCTAAAAAGGATAGCAACCATCCTTTGGCTGCGGCGCGATGGGTGAGCCAGTGGGTTGAAGCTATTCCAGCTTGATCTTTAATCCTTCACTGGCCTGGCACACTAAATAGCTTGGGTGTTGAACTAATCTCCATTGCTGTTAGTGAACCTCCCTGACTACAGCCGCTATCAAGCGGGAAAATTCCCGGTGCGCCTTTTTCTTCCTTCAGGTGCCAATGGCCAAAGATAATGTTTTGATTTGCCGTGGCGCGCTCGGGCAGTCGATACCACGGAATAAGCTCTTTGGGCGCATTGCTGATAGGGATATCTGCCGTTAAATTCAGGCCTCCATTCTCATCGCAATAACGCATGCGTGTGAATGCGTTGGTGATAAAGCGTAGTCTCTTCCAGCCACGGTGTTTAGCATGCCAGCGGGTAGGGTGGTCAGCAAAGATATTGTCAAGAAACGTTTTATGATCGCCCATGGCAAGCGCTGAGTGCGCTTCAATGGCAAATGTCCTTACCTGGCTGGGGCTCCATTCAGCGGGGATGCCAGCATGAACGAGCATGAATACGGCATCTTTGTGCATAAAGGGGCGTAAGCGTAACCACTTCAATAGTTCGTCACGATCGGGGGCGGCGAGGAGTTCATTAAAATGATCTTGCGGTGTTTGCTGCTGTATTCCTTCGGCAACAGCGAGCAGGTGCAGGTCCTGGTCTCCTAGAACGGAAACAGATTGCGTGCCTAACGACTTCACATAACGCAGCACCTCTAACGAATCTGGTCCGGTGCCCACTAGATTGCCTGTGAACCATAGGCTATCCCGTTCTGGATTAAATACTATTTTCTCCAGTAGTTCTGACAGTGCCTGAAAATTACCTCTTACATCACCAATTGCATATGTTGTCATTATCGCTGCTCACTTAAAACGGACTCAATTACATTGTGTTCCAAGCAAGCTGCGCGCCATGTGTAGGCAGTTTGTTCTGAATAAAGAGGAAGAGATTGGCTGGATTGAACAAAGGGCGAAAAGGCCGGGCTGGCCATCACCCTTTGTCATGTTGATTACGTATTGAGTACCTGCTTGTCACACTTTGGGCAGCGGCCAGTAGTGGCGATTTGTTCCAGTGTTCTAACTGGAAATGTGTGATCGCAGTGTTGGCAGACAAAACCGCGATCTTTCGCCGCGTCTTTGATTCTTCTGCTGATCAGCCACTGTAATGGCAGCCCAACCATGAATACGACAACAATTGCTACGGTCACCATTTGCTCGGTTGTTGATGCAATAAACAGGTTGGCAACTGCAACGGCAAAGATCACGGGAATGATTAGAAACTTAAATTGAACGCGTTTGATACCTTCTTCAAACGACGTTTTCTTCTTCATAAATTCTTGATATTCCATACTACAACTCCTGGGGAATTCTAAGGGCGCACGGTAGCGCATGAGGGGGCGGAGTTCAAGTGTGTGCCTATTTGGGGCAGGGGGTGAATATATTCCAGAAAACCGTGATTTAGTGGGGCTACTAACTGCCTAAAAACGAAAGTAAATATGCGGGAGTTCCAGCCGATACTAGTGAATAAGAAATGCGAATGGCCGAGTGAAGACAGGTGGTGGAATTCACTCTAAATTGTTGCTTTATAAAATATTAATTTTTTAATCATGGATTGTTAATGGGAGATAGGGTTTTGCACGCTTCGAAGCTACCTTTTGCCTCCAATGTGGTCGATGTGTTGCACAACCGGTATACCGCGTGGGTGGTATTGCTGGTCTCTTTAATTATTACCATTGCTGCGTGGAAAATTTCGAGTGAGTACGCGGAGCAGCGCCTTGCGGAGCGTTTCCAGTTTCAGGTTGAAGATGCTCAGTTTTCCATTGAGAAACGGATGAATGATTATCAGCAGGTGTTGCGTGGTGGGCTGGGCCTGTTTAAGTCTGCCCGCGATGTAGACCGGCAAATGTGGCGTACGTATGTTGAAACGCTGAAATTGAATGATAGTTATCCGGGTATTCAAGGTGTGGGATATGCGCTGTGGATTGATCCTGCTGAGAAGGCTCAGGTTGAACAGCAGGTGCGCAATGAAGGATTTAAGGATTTCTCTATCCAGCCGGCAGGTGAGAGAGGGCAATACACTTCCATTATCTATTTAGAGCCATTTGATGTCCGCAACAGGCGTGCGTTCGGGTATGACATGTATTCAGAAGCAAATCGCCGCGAAGCCATGCAACGCGCATTGGAAAGCGGTGAGGTGGCTATGTCGGGTAAAGTGAAACTAGTGCAGGAGATGAAAACGGATATTCAGCCCGGTTTTCTCATTTATCTACCACTTTATAGTCAGGATGTGGCAACTCTTGAAGAGCGTAGAAAGCATATCCAGGGGTTTGTATATAGCCCATTTCGTGTGCGTGATCTTATGCACGGTATTTTAGGAATGGGGTCTCCTGAAGTTGCTTTCAAAATATATGATGGAACGGAGGCATCCTCGGAAACGTTGTTATATGACAGCGAGGAGGAGTTTGAGCGGGAAAAGAATGGCTCTAATAGAAACCTGTTCAATGTGGAAAAGTCTTTAACATTAGCAGGACGCACCTGGATCATACATTACACATCTACGCCCGAACTGGAGGCAAATGTAAATACCAGTCAGCCCATGTTTATTGCCATTGGCGGCGTTTTTATCGATCTGGTGTTGTTTTACATCATTCTTTCGTTATCTCATTTGCGTCAGCGCGCAGATAAACTGGCTGAAGAGCGCATGGTGGAGCTGCATGAAAAAGAGCTCCATTTCCGGATGATTGCAGATACCGCAAATGACGGCATCATTACTGTCAGCGCGACAGGCAAGGTTAGCTACTGTAACCGTGCCGCGGAAAAAATCTTTGCTGCAGGTAAAACCGGATTGCTGGGTGGCGATGTCTCATCCCTGTTTTCAATAGAGGGATATGAACAATTACGAAAATCTGTACTGGTTGGCAACGCAGGAGAAATAAATGAAACCGCTAGCCATATGTTGAATACTGAAGTGGAAGGTGTTCGTATGAATGGCGATAAAATACCGTTAGAGTTTTCGGCGGTATCATGGTGTGTCGGTAATCAGCGCTATACGACAATTATTTTACGCGATATCACTGAGCGTAAACGTATAGATGCAATGAAGAATGAATTTATTTCTACCGTTAGCCATGAATTACGCACGCCATTGACTGCGATTCACGGCTCTTTGGCATTAATCTCTGGTGGTGGTATTGGGGATGCGGATGAAAGTGTTAAGTCGTTAATCGATATTGCACTCAGAAACAGCGATCGTTTGACTCGATTGGTTAACGATATTCTTGATATTGAAAAAATCTCTTCCGGTTCTGTTTTGTTTAACCTTGCTCCATTTCATACCAATGACTTAATGCGAGCTGCAGTGCAGGGAAATGAGGGAATGGGCGTGTCATCAGGTATTAAATTAACCTTGGG
>JBNKYV010000062.1:0-3772 GCA_050301075.1 Gammaproteobacteria bacterium | reverse complement strand
GCGTGTGTTGGCTGGATCAATAATGCCGTCGTCCCACAAACGCGCACTGGCGTAGTAGGGATGGCTTTGTGTTTCAAATTGCTCTTTGATCTCGTTGCTGTACGCTTCGCGCTCTTTATCACTCCAGTTTTTGCCTGCCTTTTTCATGCTGTCGCCTTTGACACTGGTAAGCACGCCGGCAGCAGAGTCACCGCCCATCACTGAGATGCGAGCATTGGGCCACATCCACAACTGGCGTGGGCTATAAGCACGACCGCACATGGCGTAGTTGCCAGCGCCGAACGAACCACCAATCACCACAGTAAATTTTGGTACCTCTGCACAGGCAACGGCAGCGACCATCTTCGCGCCGTGTTTGGCGATGCCTTCATGTTCATACTTTTTGCCCACCATAAAGCCGGCAATGTTTTGTAAAAACAGAATAGGGGTTTTGCGTTGGTTGCACAGTTCAATGAAGTGCGTGCCTTTTAAGGCGGAATCTGAAAAGAGAATGCCGTTGTTGGCAATGATGCCTACAGGGAAGCCATGTATGTGTGCAAAACCACACACCAATGTGGGGCCAAACAGTTGCTTGAATTCATGAAACTCAGAGCCGTCGACGACTCGTGCAATTACTTCACGTACGTCGTATTGCAAACGCGCATCGTGAGGAATGATGCCGTATAGCTCTTTGGCATCATAAAGTGGTGCAACGGCTTCGCGGGTTGCTAAGGCTCCCTGTTTTTGCCAATTCAGGTTGGCGATGATGTCGCGCGTGATTTGCAGCGCGTGTTCATCGTTATCTGCCAGATGATCGGTCACACCGGAGATGCGACTGTGTACATCACCACCGCCCAGTGATTCTGCATCCACCACTTCCCCCGTGGCGGCTTTGACTAACGGTGGTCCACCCAAAAAGATAGTGCCTTGGTCTTTAACAATAATTGCTTCATCACACATGGCGGGTACATACGCGCCACCTGCGGTGCAGGAGCCCATGACGACGGCAATCTGTGGAATGCCCATGGCAGACATGCGCGCCTGATTGTAAAAGACGCGGCCAAAGTTATCGCGATCCGGGAATACTTCATCCTGCATCGGTAAAAATGCACCGCCGGAATCTACCAGATAGACACAGGGCAGATTATTTTGCTCGGCAATCTCCTGCGCGCGCAGATGCTTTTTCGCGGTGATAGGGTAGTAAGTACCGCCTTTCACCGTGGCATCGTTGGCGACGATCATTACCTCCTGGCCATGAATGCGGCCAATGCCGGTAACGATGCCCGCACAGGGCACTTCGTTGTTGTACATGCCAAACGCTGCCATGGATGAAAACTCCATAAACGGACTGTTCACATCCAGTAATTTTTTGATGCGATCACGTACCAGCAGCTTGCCACGTTGGGTGTGTTTCTCTTGCGCGGCGTGCGAACCACCGGATTGCACGCGTTCGAGTTTTTCCCGGTAGTCGTTGAGTACCAGATTCATGTAAGCCGCGTTCTCGGCAAACTTCTCTGCGTTTTTGTTGATCTTCGATTTGATGACTGCCATGTCGTAATCTCTACTTAAAAGACTATGCGATTGCTTCAACTGCAATCGCCACCGCTTCCCCTCCGCCAATGCAGAGCGAAGCGATACCACGCTTTAAGTTACGTGTATGCAAGGCGTTAATCAACGTTACCAGTATGCGTGCACCTGTCGCGCCGATAGGGTGGCCCAACGCACAGGCGCCACCGTTTACGTTTACTTTTGCGTGATCCAGGCTTAATTGATTGATGGCTGCCATGGTGACGCAGGCAAAGGCTTCGTTAATCTCATAAAGATCAACATTATCATTGGTCCAGCCGGTTTTTTCGTAGAGCTTGCGAATGGCGTAGATCGGCGCGATGGTGAACAGATCAGGTTCCATGGCGTGGCTCGCATGAGCAACGATGCGTGCTAGTGGTTTAAGCCCGCGTGTGGCGGCATCTTCTGCCGTCATCAACATTAACGCCGCTGCACCATCTGAAATAGAGGATGAGTTAGCGGCGGTGACAGAACCATCTTTTTTAAACGCAGGTCTTAGATTAGGAATCTTGCTGGTATCGCACTTGAATGGCGTTTCATCTTTATCAATCACCTGCTCGCCTTTGCGGGTGTTAATCACAACCGGCGTGATCTCATTGTTAAAGGCATCACCATTACAGGCGTTCAAGGCGCGGTTAACCGATTCCGTGGCATAGGCATCCTGCTGTTCACGTGTGAATTCGAATTTATCCACGCACTGTTCGGCAAACACACCCATGGCCTGACCATCGTAGGCGTTTTGCAGGCCATCGTAGAGCATGTGGTCCAACACCTCGCCGTGGCCAAAGCGCATACCGTTACGCGCGTTGGGGAGTAAATAAGGCGCATTGGTCATGGATTCCATACCGCCAGCGATTACGATTTGATTAGTGCCCGCAACAATCGAGTCACAGCCAAGCATTACCGTCTTCATGCCGGAGCCGCACACTTTGTTGAGCGTGGCGCAAGGGGTATGCAGGTTTAAACCCGCTGCCAGCGCTGCCTGACGCGCAGGGGCTTGGCCCAGGCCAGCAGGTAACACGCAGCCCATGATGACCTCATTCACTTCATCTGCGCTGATGCCTGAGCTTTCCAAAACCGCTTTGATGGCAGCAGCGCCCAGATCAGTGGCGTTAACAGGCGAGAACTGCCCGCTAAATGCACCAATTGGCGTGCGTTTGGCAGCCACTATGACGATATCGTTAGAAGCAGTGGAAGTGGTCATCTGAACCTCCTTAACACCCTGTCTGAAAAGGTTAATTTCCTATAAACCCGATGGCCGAAGAATCTTTTTCATCTAATAAATAAGCGGCACGGCGCCGAAATACTAAATATAGAGAATCTAATATTTATATTAGAACGCGCTGGGAGGCCTGGGTGAGTTCAAATACAAAACTGCCGCTGCGATTTATTACTGCCACCTCGATCTTTGATGGGCACGATTCAGCCATCAATATCGTGCGCCGTCTGTTGCAGGATCAAGGTGCCGAGGTTGTGCATCTGGGGCACAATCGTGGTGTGGATGAAATCGTGCGCGCTGCCTTGCAAGAGGATGTGGATGGCATCGCCATCAGTTCATACCAAGGTGGCCATGTTGAGTTCTTCGAGTATTTGATCGAGTCATTAAAATCAGCCGGTGCCGGTCACATACGCGTGTTTGGCGGTGGTGGCGGCACGATTACTCAGCAAGAGATTGATCACCTGGAAGCCTATGGCGTTGAAAGCATCTATACACCGGAAGATGGCCGTCAGATGGGGTTGGTGGGCATGGCGCAGGATGTCATGCAGCGCACGCAGCAGATTCAACACCAGCATGGCGAACCGGGGGAAGTGACCGTTAGTGATCATTTTTCCATTGCACGTGTGTTAAGCGCAATAGAGCAGGGCAAACATACCGGGCAACAAGCCCCAAAACATTCAGTCCCCGTGATTGGCTTTACCGGCACTGGCGGTGCGGGTAAAAGCAGCGTGATGGATGAACTGCTGCTGCGTTTGATGCGCCAGTTTCCTGAATTAAACATCGCCATTCTCGCCATTGATCCCACACGCCACAAAAGCGGTGGCGCTTTGTTGGGGGATCGTATTCGTTTGAACAGCCTCAATCACGAGCGTATCTATATGCGGTCCATGGCCACGCGTCGCCGCGATTGGGCCACCAGTGAAGCAATGGAGGAGGCAATCGCTTTTCTGCGCTCTGCGGGTTTTGGACTGGTGTTGGTAGAAACGGCAGGAACGGGTCAGGCGGAAG